>JAPORV010000469.1 GCA_026710055.1 Aestuariivita sp. | reverse complement strand
ACAAAGCGTTGGTGCTTTTCATTCAAGGGGCCGAGTTCCGTGCTCAACGCAGGGCATCATTCCCCTTAACATCGGTTCCAGAGATATGATATGAATGAAGATAAGGACATGTCGTGATTTCCTCTATGTGTTGTTGTTTCTTTTTTTCATAGATGAAGAGATGCGACATGTTCCTTCTGCTTTTCAAAAAAATGCCCGAAAGCGGGAAGAACTCGCTGAAATACAGAGTTTTGCGAGTGCCTCTATTGTTTGTTTTTTTAGGGGGATTAAATACTTTAGTGTCCATCATACAAAATTTATGGCCGGGCGTTATGAATTTACTACACACATATTAGTCGCGGTACTATAATATATAATTCCCTTTTTTTGATGCAATATGGTTCGTGATATGATTAAATTTGATAGCTTTGCTTCTTTTCGTTCAATCCTTGCTGATGCTCCTAATCCGTCAATGGTTGCGGCATTAGAAGCGTCGGAGCGAAATAAGAATTTAACGAAACCTTTTGGCTCTCTCGGTCGACTTGAAGAGTTAGCAGTTTGGTATACAAGCTGGCGCGGAAGTATGCAGGAAAAGATAAAGAAGCCACAAATAATTGTTTTTGCCGCAAATCACGGCGTTGCTATTCACGGTATTTCGGCTTTTCCACAAGAAGTAACAGCCCAGATGGTAAAAAACTTTCATGCCGGTGGTGCCGCAATCAACCAATTAGCAGAAGTCGCAAATGCGAAGTTAGATGTCATTGAAATCTCGCTTGACTCTCCTACAAAGGACTTTACGCGTACCTCAGCAATGTCTGAGGCAGAGTGTCTACGATCGCTTGAAATAGGCTGGCGTGCGGTAAACAGAGATACAGACTTGCTCGTTGTTGGCGAAATGGGGATTGGAAATACAACATCTGCTGCCGCAGTTTCTTGTGCTTTATTTGGTGGGAATGCAGCAGAATGGACAGGGCGTGGTACCGGTTTATCTGATGACGCACTGGAAGCGAAAACCAAGGTTGTAGACACAGCTGTAAAATTGCACCAAAGCAAGGATAGTTTGCAGATTCTTTCTAAACTAGGAGGTAGAGAATTGGCTGCAATGGTCGGTGCGATTGCGCGAGCAAGAGTGGAGTCTATTCCAGTTTGTTTAGACGGCTTCATTTGTACTGCCGCAGCTGCTTGTTTGTTTCAAATGCAAAGTAATGCTTTAGATCATGCTATTGCGGGACACTTAAGTGCTGAGGGTGGTCATGAAAAATTATTAAGCAAATTAGAAAAAGAACCTTTATTATCATTGGGACTTCGTTTGGGTGAAGGTTCAGGTGCTGCTGTAGCTATACATATTTTGAATTGTGCGTTGAGTTGCCATTCCGGTATGGCAACATTTGCAGAAGCAGGTGTTTCGACGTAGAAAAATAATCAACAAATATTCAGAATTGGTACATCTGCAATACCCCTAACCTTTTTGTGACGCTATGCTGGTGACTTTCACTTTAAAAAGGTCTACAGGTACCAAGCAGACATAACAATTTTAGGATTGAAAAACCCGATTAAAAATCGTGAAGCTGAAAGAGGCAAAGTGTAACAGCCAAATGTTAATGATAATCGTAGTAATATTGCGAAAAGCTCAATCACTTTATGCCTAATTTCAGCGCGACACATTTACGCTATTGAAAGAATTAGTGAAAAAAGCACCAAGCAAAATCTATCAATAATTAAATCGCTTAAGAAAACAAACGATAATATACCCAGTCTGGCATGAATTGAGTCAATCGAAAAATCCAAGAAAAACCTATAGGAAAATTTGACTTGAATTTGTTACTCCGCATATGTGCTAACATACGAGTAGCAGCTTCTTCCGGTTGCATGATAAACGGCATTGAAAAATTATTTTTGTGGGTCAATCGCGTTTGAATAAAGCCCGGATTGACAAGCTGAATATCAACACCTGTATTCCTTAAGTCAGCATACAGCGATTCTGCGAGCGACATCACAGCCGCTTTAGAAGCGCCATATCCAATCGCACCAGACAAACCACGAAAACCAGCCAGTGATCCCGTAATAACAATATGTCCTTCATCGCGTGCAACCATTTTGGGAACGACCATTCCCAGAACACGTAAAAAACCGGTAAAATTTACATCAGCCATTTGAACGACCTGTTCTTGCTGCCATTCAGTGGCCTTCATCGGCCAATAAAGACCAGCAAGAAGCACAATGCCATCCGGCGTGCCAACCGTTTTTGCAGCTGACCTAACACTTGACTCATCGGCAATATCAACACAAACAATAGAAGAAGAGCTCTGCAAATAATTAGAAACTTCATACAAACGATTACTTGAGCGTGATGACAAAATCACATGTGCGCCTTCTGCGCTCAACTGCTTTGCGAGCGCTTCACCTAACCCCTCACTAGCTCCAACAAGCCAATACCGCTTGCCTAGGAAAGATCTCATACAATCGCTCCCGGCTCCGTTTCAATTGGGCGCATTGTCGCTACTAATTCACCGACTTTAATTCCAAACTTACGAAACTGACTTCGATTGACAATCGTATTGTTTGGTAAGACATACATCCAGTCAATAGCATTGAGAACGTGCTCCCCCGAAGTACTGGCCAGTTTAATTCGATATTTTAATCGCAATGCTGAACCAACTGGCTTTCCAATCCCAGCACCAATTACATCGGCAGCCTTCGCTTGAACACTACCATCATTATTGATCGTAAGTTGCCACTCACGATCTTGTACAGACCCATCATCATAACAGAAATGCTCCTTCATAACTCCAACATTATCATTCCAAGTTACAAAGAAATCGGCAACAAAACTTGTTGTAACGCGACCCAAGGGACCATAAATAATCCCTTCGCATTTTATCGGACCATTCAAATGCGTGCGAACATCAAAGTGAGGTTCTCGATTCGCATAATCTCTCGGTACCTGAGACATAAAAGAAGCCCAACGATGCCGCACGAAACTCATACTACACGCAAGTATGACACCCAACAAAATAAATAATATCGCTTCCATTTAATTTTACTCTTCAATTTTTGTACTGTACAATATCACAATAGCCAATAACTTCAGCACACATGGAACACCAGAATAAAGAATGCTCAACAACCACAATGAAAATTCTGAATTTATCATCCCACTTTGAAAGCCAGAATACTCTAGGGTCGGCAATAGCAGAACAGCTGCGAATGCGAGCGTGAATTTCGAAACAAATGACCAGAGACCAAAGCCTTCAGTAGCAGTTGGTGAAATTTGAGACATTCGCATTGCAAACATCGCAGGAAGTATCGTCAAATCTGCACCTAAAGCTGCGCCCGATATAATGCAAATTAATGCAAAAAATAATATATCACCTGCCTGCAACGCTAATACAAACCCAAATGCACCAATCGACACCACCATAGCGACTAATAAAACAAATTTGGGGCGATAAATCTCTGCTAAATAACCCCAAACAGGTGCTGCAATCGCCGCCGACAAAAAAAATACCAGAAGTAAAAACCCGGTGAACTCTGGAATTTGCAATCGACTTTCAACAAAAAACAAAAAAAGGGTCGACGTCACCGCTACAGGCGCAGCATTTAGCAACGCCACAATCAAAAGCCGCCGTGCCAGTTGATCAGTCATAACCGAACCGAAACCCGACTCACTTTTGACACGAAAATTAATCCATTCACGACGCATTAACAAAAATGCAAGTAGTGCAACTAAGGAAAATGCAAGAGAAAATCCAAGAAATGGAACACTAACAACTCTTGATAGTAATTCCGGCACAATCGCTGCAAGGCAAACTCCTAACAATGCGCCCGTCTCGCGCCAGCGCGCTAAATGCAAATGCCCATCACCAACCAAATAGCTCGCCTTAGCAACTCCTTGAGCATAAAAATTAATAGACAGTAAACTAAAAGACGAGAAAACAACCGTAAGCATCAACGCAAACCAAAGCAAAGGATCTATCGGTGGCGTTATCGCAAATAACCCTAACATTCCTAAAGACATAAAGGCCAATCCAATCCCTACCAAGATGGAACGATACGCCAATAACCGTGCAGAAACCCAACCAAGAATTGGGTCTTGAACGACATCCAAAAGCCTCAAACCAAACAATACAGCACCCAAAGTGGCGAGTCCGACTCCATATTCATCAACATAAAATTTTGGGGCATGAATATAAATTGGTAGACCAGCGGCGGCCAACAAACCAGCAAAAATAGCATACGCTGGTAACCGCTCAGTAGTACCCTGAAGCGTTAGTGTCATCTTGTCACGTCGGTTTCTTGCGGTTCAGGCCGAATGCGATAACGTTCACCTTTCCACCAAAGCTTGAATGCTTGCCAATGAATAAGAGAAAGAACACGGCGTGAGCCAAAAGGGCGCTTCATCATCGCTCTCAAAATAGAGGCATTTGTGAGAGGTTTGATACGTCCAGTTAAAGTGGCTGTAACACCACCTGCCGTTAAGTCAGAAAAATCAATCCAAATACCAATTCGGTTATTTCGAATATCGAAGCGGAATGAATAACTACCTTCAATCTTTTGAAAAGGTGAAACATAATGTACTTTATTCGCACTCAAAATATCCTGCGTAGCAATCGGTTTATAATCAGAATTATGACATAAATAGGAATGTCGCTCACCAAAAGTGTTTGTTACTTCGGCAATAACAAAACTTAGCTCACTTTTTGAATTATAACAAAGCCAAAAACTAACAGGATTGAACACATAATTCCAAAATCGTGGCTGACCAAGTAGCATAATACGCTCAGGTTGCGGCAATCGAAATTGTTGCAGCACCTTGCGCACCCATTGCGAGCCACTCCCGTGACCAGGTTGGCCACCATAATCCCTGTCAAATAATGAACATAGGCCTAATTTATTTCTGCGAAATAAATATGGCATTCGAACTGGTTCTTCCGTGTTAAGTAGAATATAATCTATCGAATAGCGAAACTGATTTGATACCACTCCCTTACGACCATGCCAAGTCTGGCTTTCAACATGAAAAACCTCTCCAGTCATTTGGCAATCAACGATTCTTCTTGACGCAAATTAATCGCGTGTGTGACATTCATCGCGCTTGATAGACCATCTTCGTGAAATCCATGCTTCATCCATGCACCACAAAAC
This sequence comes from Aestuariivita sp., assembly GCA_026710055.1. Taxonomy (GTDB): domain Bacteria; phylum Pseudomonadota; class Alphaproteobacteria; order Rhodobacterales; family Rhodobacteraceae; genus JAPORY01. The sequence continues at coordinate 2,869 of JAPORV010000469.1, read as the reverse complement.
CAAGTTGAATTTTTGCCATTAAATTCCTCAATGATTTTTTGCGCAGCGATCACACTTGAATTATACACAGGGTGCCTCAGTGTTACCTGATCATAAATCAATTCTTCCCTTATTCTTTTTTTATTGTTCAGCGTGACGAAATGCGGATCACTCTTTGGAATTGGTTGTAAGGAGTTCATCCAATAGGTCATGCCAATTCGATTTTTTGTGGTATCTCGGCTACCAGAATAAACCCAACTTGCCCAAATTTTTTTTCGCTTCGGCATTAGTAAACTATCTGCATGTAATACAACATCATTAGACTGATAAGCAATTGCACCAAGTGCGTTTTCCTCATCGGGCGTAGGATCACAAAGGATTGTAAGTGCATCGTCAGAATGTGTAGCAATAATAACTTCATCAAAAACCTCCCAAGTCGTACCAGCTGACTTTAACTCAACACCCGAGGGTAAGCGGCGCACCGCATCAACCGGTGCGTGCATTCGAATATTAATGCCGCGAGAAATCAAGATGTCTTTTAATCTATTCACATATGCTACGGAACCGCCCTCAACCGTGTACCACTTATGTTGGCCAGAATGATGTAGTAATCCGTGATTATAAAAAAAGTTGACCATTGAGTATGCTGGAAAATCTAATATGTATTCTGATGGTGTCGACCAAATTGCGCCCGACAACGGCAAGAGATAATAATCACGAAACCAAGGGCCGGTACATAATTCAGTAAGCAATTCCTTAATCGTCAACTCAGGTTTTGATTTTACTAAATTTAGTGCTGTTGAATTAAACTTGAAAATATCGCACACCATACGCAGAAATTCTGGTCGTAATAAATTCCGTCGTTGCGCGAATAATGCATCAATTGAATGCAACCCATATTCAAAACTTCCATTATTTATTGAAACACCAAAACTCATATTGCTCTCAACATAAGATACCCCAAGACGCTCAAAAAGTGCCCTCAAATTTGGATAATTCTCAAAATTAAAAATAATAAAACCAGTATCCACGGGTTGGTCGCCGTGCTTTCCTGCCATTATTGTTCGAGCATGTCCTCCCAAGCGGCTCTCAGCCTCAAAAAGTGTGACTTGGTTTTCCTCACGCAACATAAGTGCTGCACTCATACCGGAAATTCCCGCGCCAATAATAGCAATTCTCTTAGTTGGGTATGTCATCTCTTCAAAGGGCAATTTGATTTCTTGCAATTTGCTTTAAGAGCAAATACGCCTTATTTTTGTTTTTGGATGAAAAATAAACAAATAAATTTCTTTTGATCCGTTTTTTGGCAACAGCCGTATTATTGATATCGTTGATATACATCCACGCGTTCGTAATACATGCAAATTGCACGGCAACAATGGATGATTTATGAGCTGCCCGGTGAGTATTGATAACAATAAAGAGTCAAGCGTTGACTGGGTTACACATATGCAACGCATTAACCTTAACAAAGATCAGGATGCATTTGTGGAGGTGTTTTATCATTTTGCGCCTCGTGTAAAAGGTTTTTTAATTAAATCTGGCACGGATGCAATGCTCGCCGAAGAATGCACACAAGATGTCATGGCAACAGTTTGGCACAAAGCAAATTTATTTGATCCTACCCGGGCATCGCTAGCTACTTGGATTTTTACAATTGCACGCAATAAAAGGATTGATCTGCTGAAGAAGGAAAGACGCCCTGACCCAAAAGAATTACACTGGGAATTTACTCAACCAGTTGACCAAGAAGCTATTTTTGCATTGCAGCAGGAAAATGAAAAATTGCGATACGCAATCCTAGACTTACCTGAATCACAACGCCAACTTGTTGAACAAGTCTATTTTGGTGAGTTGAGTCATCGGCAAGTCGCAGAGGACATGGGATTACCGCTTGGAACAATCAAGTCGAGAATTAGATTAGCGCTCGAAAAACTTCGCCACAGAATAAAAAAAACGCCATGAACACCACAATTAGCCATCATGTATCAGATGGTCTCCTGTTGAATTATTCCGCTGGTAATTTACCAGAGGGATTTAATATTGTAATCGCAAGTCATTTATCTGTATGCGATGATTGCAGAGCGCGCGCAGAGAGTTTTGATAGTATCGGAGGCACAATTCTTGATATAATCGAACCTGTTAACATGATATCGTTTCATCAATCATTACGTGCAACCCAAGAATTGATTACTGCTTCCAATGTTCCAACAAATTTACCTTGTTCAGATATAGAGAACGACCTACTGCCTGCTCCTCTTAATAATTATGTCGGGGATGGTATCAACGCAATTCGCTGGCGTCCTATTGGAATGGGCGCAAAGCAGTCAATTTTATCGACGAGCGGTTCCGCTACAGCTCGCTTGCTGTTTGTACCTGCTGGTTCCTCAATGCCAAACCATAGCCATAAAGGATTGGAAGTTACCCTCGTACTCAAAGGTGCTCTCATTGATGGTGACAAACGATTTGAACCCGGCGATGTACAAATTATTGATAACGACACAAATCATAGTCCAATTGCGGGTGAAAGTGACGATTGCATTTGTTTAACCGCAACTGACCATCCTTTACAATTCAAGTCGCTCATGCCAAGGCTGTTACAGCCTTTTTTAAGAATTTAGCAAGAAGATTACTTTTCGTCCGAAAGAAACCTAAATAATTTAAACACATCATTAAAATTCTTAAACTAGTATACCAACATTATTGAATTGATGCTAGAAACCGGTAAATTGTTGTCTTATTTGTAGTGAATGATATAGAGTCGTCTCATTGATAACAATACCACATCCCGATTGGTTTGAGCAGGGCCGTTTCTGAGGTCGCAACACCGACGATGGATGAGGTGATAACATATGAGGCACAATAATGAACCCGAATGGACGAAAGTTTT
>JAPORV010000262.1 GCA_026710055.1 Aestuariivita sp. | reverse complement strand
TCTCGGCTTGACTTCGGGCGCCCCATTACGGAAGTTAATGCCATTGGGGGGGGGTGTTGACGTTCTTAATGCGTGGCTTGAAGAAGCCCTTCTATAAGCGACTGAAGCTATAAAATTTGGATCCAAAGACATAGAAGTCTAGCAGATTTCTTGATATTAACGGACTATCTCGCAGACTTTCCTGTCTGTATAAAGATTGTAACTTCAATCGAAAATTAAGTACCTATATACCGTCGTCCGACAAACTTAATATTTGGCTTAAAAAAGAGCTTTGGTAACTGTAAAGTATATGTAGCGAAAGGTGACATGGGATGCATAATTAAGGTGATTTTGTCTTAAGCCTCCGGCGAATTGGCTTATGGATGGACGCAAGAAAGCTGCGGATCATTTCTTTTTGAGACGGAACCTGTATACCCAAGAACCGTCTTCTATTTTTCTTCCTGTCACCTTGATTTAGATCAATCATTGATTCGAATCCCCCATCATGTAAGTGATTTTGAACAACTAGTGGGGGAAATACAAGCTTACAAGACTTCTTCGCTTTCAAGTCTTCTAAACAATCAGGCCAATCTGCCTTTTTGTTGATTGGCACTCCATTTTCTAATAAATGTTGCGCCCCATTTTTTGAAATGACATATCCGCCAGTTGAACTGTACCGAAAGAATGGCGCTTGAATGTAAGAATGATATTTTCCTAATAGAAATTGCTTCCCTTCGTAAAACACATAAGTGGAAGACTTTGATAAACATAATTGAGTTAAGTTGGATCCGTAATAATACTTGTTAAATATGAATTCAGGTAAGAACTTACTACAATGTACATCGTCTTCAAGTACCATTGCATAATTTATTCTTTCCGAAACAATATGCTGATACACACCCATATGAGAAAGAGCACAGGCGAATTCTGCATCCGATAATCCGGCGCGTCTGTCAACTAATGCTTCAAGATTCTTTGCAAGGCCGTTACGTCCGTCAACAGCGTCAAAAAACTCAAAATTAATATCAAGACTACCAAGATGTTTTGTCATATGATCACGTCTTGATTTACAGTCAACTAATGATATCACATATACTGGGATCATTTGAGATTGTTCAAATTTGATAATTGTCAAGAATTTATCATACCAAATATGTATGTGTTTATGAATGTTCGATGATGTCTTGGAGATTGCAGTAGATTAAAGACTTCATTGATATGCCGGTAATACTTTAGACACTAAATTAGATGCATATTCATGCATAGCATTATTGCCCTATATTGCGGGTACGTAAGCATTTAAACAGGTAACTAAGGTTTGGTGCTTATTCGTTTGTAAAAAAGTTTGCGAGGTAGAAGCCCATAATTCTTCTTCATCCTGCGACGGTGGAAGCGGCCCAAAAATCTTCGTTTTTTTACTTCTTTCCGCCCGATGTCTAAAACTGATTGTTCCAATGTATCGACCCCTTCAGGATGTTTGACGAGCAATGGCAAGACCACCCGCCACTTTTTTGCTTTCATCAGGTCATACGCACAATCAAAAAGGTCTGCTTGCTGCGTCACGGGAATGGCGTTTTCAACAAAATGTTTGGCAGCATTCAGAGACACGACATAACCAGCTGCGCCAGCTTTAGGTATACTGGGAGCTCGCAAATAAGAAGTGTATCCATTAAGGACGGGCTTTGCTCCAGACCAAAGAACATATGCCATTCTCTTTATATAGAATTGCGTCACTTCAGCATCCTTATAGGCCTCTTTTCTTAAGAATTCACACAATGCTGGCTGTGGAATTGCATCGTCCTCCAAGATCAACGCGTAGGAAATCTTATCGGCAATAATCTTTCGATAAACGTTGATGTGTGATAACGAGCAAGCGTATTCAGCATCTGTCATGCGTCTATAGCTAACACGTTCAACCTCGGCTCGGTCAATCTGATTTTCGTATTCCGTTGGTAACCCATATCTCCCATCCACTGCATCAAAAAAATCAAATGATAAACCTAAGTCATTCAAGGCTGTTGACATGTTTTGACGACGATCATGACAGTCGGTGAGGGAAATAACGAATATAGAGATCATTTCACAATTCTCTTAAAAGCTCTTGCCAAAAATAGTCTCGTAGGGTGGCGGACGTGATATTCTAATATGGTAAAGCAAATTGTTCTGGTCAATTATGGCATTGATCAAGGATTAACAGGAAGCTTTATGAAATTTCAAGTTGTCTACTACAGGTAACAATATTAATCAACGGGGCGTCCGCGCCAATCACGCATTGGACCAATCGCCTCGATTGTTTCATCGCCACCATTGATTAACCAGTATTCACGAAACCAAGAAACAGCTCCGTAGCCTGATCTCCAAAAATCGCCCCATTTTTGCCGCTGATTTGGAACTAATTCAGCGGGACGCGGTCGACCATGAAATGCAAGTATCCGAGTGTCCTGAGGTGGACATTTTGGAGGTAGTACTCGATTTATCAGTGGCGGGCGCATAAGATGGCGCTTAAAGGAAATCACCCATTCATTTGGCCAAAAATGCGCATCTTTCTTATGATGCCAAATGAACCGCTGGTCATTACGAATTTTTGATGGCCAGTACTGAGGGTTAGTAGTTAGTTGATCGTACATGTAACCAAGCGAACCAATGTCAAAGGCGATTACCATAGATGCCCCTCGAATTGGTTTGCGTAGCTTTAAATGATCAATTGGACGATTCCACTCTTTCACCATTGTTAACTCACCACTGTACTCAAACATCGGTTTAAGGTCACCGCAAATCATTGAATCAAGATCGATAAAGAGTGCCCGGCCGGACAATCCATAAAGCTCAGGCTTAAAGAGTGCGATTTTTGGCCACGCACCAAACCGAAAACTCGAAGGTGACAAGCCCATCTCGGGAATTGGAAAAGTCTCAATCTCGGGTGAAATCCCGCTTGTATCATCTGTGAAGCACACAAATCGATGGTCAACAGAAAGGTTTTTTCGTACGGCGGATGCTAAGACGTTCACATAATCTGCGGCGTAGGCCTTTCCCCATTTCATGCAGAGAACATTTCTTTCCACGTCGATTTTCCTAAAATTTTGCCAAAATTTACTGAGTTAAACGCGAAACTCTTATCCGACACTTTCGTAGCCAGACAACAGAAGAGCCCAGTCTTGCTCTGTCCAATTGAGGTCTGGATTGTTGCGTTTACTCTTTTCCAATGATCGCCTCAGGCGAGATAGATTGCGTTGTGTCCACTGGCTCTTTTTGCGTCTCCGGCACTTATCAAAGTCAATTAACCAAGGCTGCCATTCGTTATCCAAGAGAATGTTTCGCCCATTCAAATCCGAATGACACACGCCCAATAAATGAAGATGGTGAATGACCTGACCAATCGCTAACCATATGGTGTCGGATAGTCGATCATTTCGCAAAACGTCAATGAGAGGGAGAGCATTTGGAATTCTTTCTGTGATCAAATCGGCACGATAAAGGAAACCCGAAATGGATTGACGTGCAGCTAAAGCTCTTGGCACTGGCAAGCCTTTAGATTTCATCCAATTGAGTAGAGTAAATTCTTTCATTGAGCGGCTGTTTCCAGTTCTCGCAAAAAAATAGCGATTCCGGTTGAATTTTCCAATCAAACCACCACGAGAGAACTGTCGTAAAACCATATCGCGTCCGGCAAACTGACAGTAATGTGCGTTGCGACGGCCAATCGCAACACCACGATGGTGGCCCTCACTATATAGCCATTCCGGTTCGAACAATCGTTGCTCCATCGGCATCAGTACATCGGCATCGTACCAAATTATGGAGCTCTCACACCGTAGTTCTGAAACATTAACGATTGTATAAATTCCTACTGGTATAGCTGCTTCAATTATCGAAGAGTCTCTTTTGAGATTGGAAACATCATGATGATGTGAATAGTAAAGCTCTTTCTCTCATGTGGTAGTCAATTTCTTATATTCCGATGCGGAATAAAGCAGAACATCGACAAACGTTTGTAATCGCTACGGCAATGGAACCAAGAGAGAGTTCGGTCTGGATGTGGAACTCTGACAAAATGAGATCTTTCCGCATATGTTTCTTGAGAATGTCATATTTGCGTTGCTTTTGCTAAGTATAATGTACTGAATAATCAGTTCTATCATGTGTGTCGTAATCTGATACAGGTAATGCAGGGTGGTTGGTCTCGAACCGGATGAAGGTATTAGCCCCCCGTGTGGCTCATGTGACGGGATACCTGTCCATCAAGCCGTTGACGGGAATAATCGAAATCATGTCCCTTGGGTTTGCGGGCGATAGCTTCTCGAATCGTTGTTTCAAGAGGTATATCGGTGTCTGTGAAACGGCGCAAAGGTGCTCGGAGATCGGCCATATCTTCTTGTCCAAGGCACATATAGAGTTCACCCGTGCAGGTTAGTCGTACGCGGTTACAACTCTCGCAGAAATTATGGCTCAGTGGTGTTATGAAGCCAATTTTTTGCCCTGTTTCCTCGAGACGGATGTAACGGGCGGGTCCGCCGGTTCGCTCAATCAAGTCTGTCACGGTATAGTTTTGTTCGTAGATGGTTCTGACATCATTGAGTGACCAATACTGTTCGAGTCTTTGTTCATTACCGATGTCACCCATCGGCATAACTTCAATCCACGTTAAGTCCATACCACTCTGGGCACACCACTGGGTTATGCGTGGTAACTCTTCTTCGCTGAAGTTCTTCAGCGCAACTGCATTGATTTTGATGTGGATGCCATGACGTTGTGCGGCCTCGATTCCTTTCAATACCTGAGGAAGACGCCCCCAACGTGTTATATCGGCGAATTTTTCTTCGTCTAATGTGTCAAGCGATACATTGATGCGTTTGACGCCGGCACATGCCAAGTCATTGGCGAAACGGTTAAGTTGTGATCCATTTGTGGTCAGGGTGAGTTCATTAAGTGCCTCGCTCTCGAGATGCCGGGACATTGCCTGAAAAAAACTCATAATATTACGGCGGACGAGAGGTTCGCCCCCCGTGATGCGCAGCTTTTGTACGCCTAATCGAATGAAGGTTGAACATAAGCGATCCAGTTCTTCTAAGGTCAAGAGTTCCTTCTTGGGAAGAAATGTCATGTTCTCGGACATGCAGTACATACATCGAAAGTCACATCGGTCGGTCACGGAAACGCGCAGGTAGGAGATGGCGCGCGCGAAAGGATCAACGAGGGATGCAGTCATTTGATGTATGAGATTCCGTGACTTTGTAAATCAGCAAAAGAAAAACGCATGATCGGTGACGAAATGATAACGCATATAGTCTCATCCTCCTCCATCAAAAGCCAAATCGATTGTCTTCGATCTTGTTTTTGCTCATAGAACAGAAGCTCGTTGAGAGCGAACATAATCATCTGATGGCGTTTAAGTTTAATGTTTACCTGACGATGTATAATCACAGTGTTTGTAATTCTTTCAATTTCTATTTCGCTGCGAGTGTAATCGGATATCGATCAATCTTAGTTCATTCAGAAGATGCACGGACTGAGTATTCTCTTTTCTTTAACGCGTATATCGAGCATATGTTGGTGTTAGGTCCGGTAGCAGCGGCTATTGGACATCATGCTCTCTTTAAATTAGGATTGGTTTGAAATCAATCACGGATACTAATCACCAAATCTTATATTCACTCAATGAGCCTCGTTGGTGAATGCATACAAATATTTGTTTTTAAGGATAAATTGATGCAAAATATAATTTCAAGAGTTCGTCAAATAAACAGAATTCGCTTACATAAGCGACGGTCAAAACGTTTTAAACCCTCTAAAACAGCGTCGGGATTTATGCTCGCATGTTATGGTCGGTCCACTATCCTTACAGACGCATGGGAACCTGGAACACGGAAAATCGTGACAGAATTGATGTCCAACATAAAATTGTTCGTTAATGTAGGAGCGAATGTTGGTTACTACTCCTGCTTAGCTGGTAAAGCCGGAGTAAAGACCATTGCTTTTGAGCCGGAAATGACAAATTTCCAATTCTTATGCAACAACGTAATGATAAATGGATTTGAGGATAACGTGGAAATTTTTCCAGTTGCTGCTGGGGATCCTCCGCCAAATTTAATGAAAATTCATGGCGTTGGGGATACTGCAAGTTTGTCAGAAGAATTCAAATCCGTTAGGCGGAATGTCACTAAGCGCCGTAACGGTTTGCATTTTGTTGATACCTTGGGGGGTATTCACTCAGCACTAAGTTCATTTATTTCAGTCGTTAGCCTTGATGACATAATACTCAAACACAAATGGTTATCTGAAAATGTTCTTTTCCTCATTGATGTTGAAGGATGGGAGCATCAGGTCTTGAAAGGCGCAGAAGGCTTATTGGCTCTCGATCCAAAGCCTTTTTGGATCATAGAAGTTTTACCAGACATTTTAGCCAAACGAACTGAACCAACGCAAGTTTTCTCAATGATGTTCAAAAGTGGTTATCGCGGCTATAAAATACTGGATGAGGGTGATCCTGTCGAGTTTACCGAGACACAGGTTTCTTCTTTAATGTCCGAAAATTCCTATTGGAATTATCTGTTTATTGACGAGACTTTGTCTCTGTCAGATATCTAAAGATAAGTGTCCGAAGGTTACTGACGAAGTGGGAGTCTGTTAGATGATTGGACGGATGCTTATGTGGCGACGGACCTGCACCACGCGGTAGAGCGGCTCGATCAAGTGCATAAAGGAGTATCTGAGAGTAAAAACACCGGAGATTTTCCTTCGCGTTCCAAATGGAACCGATCTTGCGGGTATAGTCTCCAAAATTGTGCTGAACATAATATGGTGCATCGGTCACAACTTGAAACATATTAGTCGGGGTCGTTATGGGCATCAAAACATTGGCGCCCTGAGACTATAGTTTCGAATTAGGATTTGAGAGACATCTTCCTAGCGGGGGCTGCGGGTGAATAGCATAGTGCTGTGCGTTCAGAGCATCCACACCTTTCTTCAGATATCCGCGAAGGTGCTGCCGAGCTCAGATAATCATCTCGGCTTAAGTAAGAAAATTTACCGATGCATTACATTTGAAAGTTGATGATCTCACATTGCATCAGATGAAAGTGGCGTATATTTTTCTGCAAGACTTTGACCCAACTGAAGGGGCTGAGCATGTTCCAGAACGTCAATTATAAAGACCTCAACGCCCGCCAGAAGGAGAACTATAATTTTCAGAAAGTCGCGGCGCGCTTGGCCGATTATGGTTTCAACTGCTTGCGCCTTACCGATGACTGGCAGGGTGCGGATTTCATCGCTTGTCATATTGATGGGGAGACCTTCTAAAAGTCCAGATGAGGGACGGATGACTATTGCTGTAAATACCTGGATAAGAACATTCACATTGCCTTTCGCATGATGGGTGATTCCTATCTTTATGACCACGACGCCCTCGTGCACTATATCGAGGTCAAAGCGCCGGGTGTCCTGGAAACCAAGTCCTGGCGTGATTCTGACCTCTATAGTTGGCCCCACATACCCGACTGGGCGCACGCCTCCAGAGCCTGTGTGCGAGACGTCGGAACCCGAGATCATGATGCGCGTTCATCAACCGGTCGAAGCGCGGCCGTTCGGTCGGCGCGACCCGACGGACCGCGACATCCGACAGCGAGAAGCCTTTTGGCGGTTCCCGGAGAATGGGATCGGTGTTCGAATCCGGCGGTATCCTGCACCGTGTAGGACACAGCCCGTACCGGAAGGCCAGAGGAAAAAACCGTCCTGCGCATTTTTTTGTGCGACGTCTTTTAGACAAAAAGACGTCAGGTGATTAAAACGTCGTTATATCACGGGCCCAATCCCGTGCGCACGCGCGTGCAACAGACCGACACGTGTTGTCAATAAAAAAGTGGCAAAAAACAGCGTGGGATTGTCTTGTATAGATGTTCTTGCTTGTTGCCACTTTGTATCAATGAACGTACAATCGATCTGACGTTCTCCAAAAGGTCGATCGACCGTGAAAGATAGGACCTATGACCCGTCAACGTCTGCCCATCGGTATCCAGGACTTCGCCCGACTGCGGGAAACCGACAGTTATTACGTGGACAAGACCC
>JAPORV010000049.1 GCA_026710055.1 Aestuariivita sp. | reverse complement strand
ATCCGTCGTCGATGTTGCGACCTCAGAAACGGCCCTGCTCAAACCAATCGGGATGGGGTATTGTTATCAATGAGACGACTCACTATCATTCACTACAAATAAGATAATAATCTACCAGCTTCTAGCATCAATTCAATGATGTTAGTATACTAGGTCAGTGGTTGTAATTCAGTAATACAATAAATCAGCCATTGAATTTACTGACCAAATGTTAATAGATAATGCGGCAGTTATCAATTAGCCCGTTGTTTGTTTAGTTCAATTGTTGCTTAGGAAGCAATTCTAGAATTTAGAGCGGCCTTAACTTCTTGAGGCGTGCCTAAGCGAGGTACATCTGGAGTTGGTAGGCCTCGTTCTACTAGGAGCGTATCGCGCACATATGCTATCTGTGCAGTTTCCTCAATTATTTCGACTAGATACTGGGCGGCCAAAAGAGTTTTTCCTACCCCGACTGTGCCGTGATTAGCCAAAACTGCAGCTCTAACTTTAATATCTCGAAAAACCGGACTTATTTCAATTTCAGTTTGAGGTCCGCCCACAGATGAAAGTGGGATCAGTGGTATTCGCCCAATCTTTTCAACGGTCTGTACCGTTAGACAGGGAATCTCAATTCCCGCACTCGCATAACCTGTTGCCCATGGAGAGTGACAGTGCACAATTGCGTTAATATCTTTTCGGATACGATATAGATCTAGATGGAAATCAAGATCCTTAGAGGGATTGTAGTCAGAAGGTTCGATTGTGCTATCCAAGTGCACCAGCTGTAAATTATCCCGTGTGCATTCATTGAACCCAATTCCTGAGGGTTTGATCACTATTGCATCATCAGAGCTGAGCCGCACGGAAAGGTTACCACCTGAATTTGTTTGTAGACGAAGATCGAAACAGCGCTTAGCTGTAGAGATAAGAGCATCTTTTTTTGCGATAACATCTTGTTGATCTAGCATAATCTAATCCTTGATAAGCGAGCAAAGTGTTTCAATTACAACATTTGCGGTTTCTGGCGCGTTGATATGGTGCGGAATCGATTCGACCCCGAATGCATGTGCTGCATGGGACAAGGTATCCAGGCAAATATTTCGTAACTCAGGGTCTTCAATTTCACCCCCAGGACAATCGCGATGAGAAAATCCACCCATTGGTACGATTACTCGGGTTGGTGCTTCAGCACAGTTAAGAGCCAACGCTAGTTCCTGCGCCGCTTTGATCATTTGATATTCAGTGACCTTAACATGAGTGAAATTGCTCGAATGCCGAAAATATGGACGAAGTCGAAGTGAATCATTTAAGTTTTCCAAGGGACCAAGTCCTAAAAAATTTAATCCGCCTGGAAGAATTACACGCGGTAATTGTCCAGCAGCAGTAAACCTGTCTGGCATAGAAACGTGGTCACCAAGAAATAACATTCGTGTCAATTCATGGCACGTCATATCGATAATTCCTTGAAATGCTCCTTTTCGAGTAAAGCGCGCAAACCCGGCACCGCCAAAACCGTTTGCGTGGAAGACGGTGACTTCTTTACCCCTTTTTTTCAGTCCGGCAATCAATTGCTCTGCTGCGCGACCTGTAGCACTAAGAGCAGAAAGCCCAATAGTTTTACGTATTCTAACTTCAGAGATTGGACGTGAGCACAAACCTGCGAGCATAGAAGCTGCATTTTCAAATACTGACTGCAAAGTTGGATTTAAACCTTCAATATCTACAACTGAATGGATCAATGTTACAGATGTTTGTGCTAAAGCTGGTCGAGGATCAAATGGAAGAGGAGAAATGAGCACTTTAGGCAACATTTCTGGCATGTCCGCCATGATACGCAAGGCTATGTCACTACCGGTTCCCCCACCAATTGCAACAAGCGCACCTAAATCACTACTCCCACGTCTCTTCAGGCGCGTCGTAACTTCATTTACAATCTCAGAAATACGTGCTAATTTCTTATTTCCACACCATACAACACCTTGAGACTGAAGAGACGTGTCTATTAGCTGATGCGGTACATTCAATTTACTGAGAGCATCTTGTAAGAAGGCCGTTTCCTCTGCCTTTGTTTCTTGTGTAACCAAAATTAAACAAAGCCGCATATCTTAGCCTTTTACGGCGCCCGCAGTCATTCCAGTAATGATCTGCCGAGATGCAAATAATGTGAAAATGATTGGGGGAATAGCTAAAAGCATTCCAGTAGCCATAATCACACCCCATTCAATGTTAAACTCTGAAACATTATTTACGAGCAAAATAGGTACCGTTTTTGTGTCACGATCGGCAAGCGCAGAGGCCAGTAAATACTCGTTCCAGGCGATGCGAAACGTAAAAATTGCAGCGGCGGCGATTCCGGGTTGAATGAGCGGTAGAACAATCTTAAAAAATACTTGAAATGTTCCTGCACCGTCGACTTTAGCAGCCTCTTCTAAAGACCGAGGAACCTGAAGAATAAAACTCTGTAAAATCCAAATTACGAACGGTAAATTCATAGCTACATAGATTAATATTATACCGGAATGAGTGCCTTCAAGACAGACGTCACCGCGACCACCAAAAATATTGCGAAGGAATTCACCAAACGAAGTATTCTTTCCAATACAAAAATCATTGTTCCATAAGCCAAAAACTGGCACTAACAAAACCGCTGGAGGCACCATTCTCACCAACAAAGTGGTCAATGACGCAGTATCTCGTCCCAAAAACCGAAACCGAACAAGAGCATATGCTGCCATGGCCCCCAATACCAAAGTGAGGACAGTTGAAATTAAGGCTATGATGATTGAATTAATGAACGAACCGCCAAATTTTAACTGACAAAAGTCAAGATGGTCAGGTTTGTACCATAAAATATCACACAAAGCGGTTTCGTAGTTTTGAATTGTTGGGAGAAAAATTAATCCACTTGTACCGGAAATAATATCTACATCAAGTTTAAATGAGTTTGCCAACATTAATACGATGGGACCAACAGCCATAAAAATCAGTGCCGCCAAAAGGGGGTAAAAAGCAGGATTAGGATGTTTATCTAGCATGATTCAACTTTCTTCCTGAATGCGTTTTGCTGCACGTTGTGCACGGATTTCCTGAATTCGTGAAAAAGTAAACATCACCAACGTGAGTAAGAGTAAAATCACCAATAAATAATTTGACATCGCTGCGGCAACACCTAACTCACGAAATTCAGTGGCTGTACGCGAAATTCTTAACGCAACGATTTCCGTTGACAAACCGGGACCTCCCTCAGTCATCACCAAGATAACTTCTAAAACTTTGAAAGCGTCGATCAGCCGAAGGAGACCTGTCACAATGAGTACAGGCATCATTAATGGAAGCTTGATATGCCATATCAACTGCCAAGAAGTAGCACCGTCAATACGCGCAGCCTCAAGTGCTGATTGTGGCAGAGACTGCAATGCGGCGAGTGCGAGAATAAAAATAAATGGCGTCCACTGCCATATATCGGCAATAATGACGCTCATCAGCGCGTTTCGCCCCAGCCAATCAATTCCGTTAATCCCGGCAGATTCTAACCATCGATTAAAGGTTCCAACGGTTGGATGATACATGTAACGCCACATTAACCCAACGACAACTGGTGCAATCATCATAGGAAGGATAAATAGTGTGCGTAACACTGACATTCCTCGTAACTTGCGATCCAATAATAAAGCTAAACCAACGCCCAAAATCAACTCGGCAAACACGCAAAAGAATGCAAAGGTCAAAGTAACGCCAAGACTCTCCCGAAATGCAGCATCGTTCCAAAGAGAGATGTAATTTTTCAGACCGACGAATTCGGTCTCGGATAAAGCCTGTGCCGGATTCCAATCCCGAAAACTCCCATAAACCATGTACCCAAGTGGATAGAGCAATGCGATTATCATGATAATCGCCGCAGGAGCTAAAAAGAGATAAGGAGTTAGACGATTTGCGGTGTTCATACGGTAGTCACTCAGCCAAAAAAATCACTGAATCAAAATAACAATTTATTATAACTATCCAGATACTAAATATAGTAATTTCGATACCCAGCTATACCACATTGAGTTATCTTATCTATTTATTCTCAATTGCTCTTACACAAGAATTCAACTTAACGAAATAAGGTGTCTCCATAATGCGTATCATTATAAATTAAACACTATATATAGACCGATTCATACCTGAATAGTTAATAATTTATTCAACATTTTTGAGAGCGAGGCGTACAGAATAGCGCACCTCGCCCTTATTTGAAGTTATTGCCAAGTATAGTATCCAGCATCCTCCATAATTCCACGGGTTCGCCCAGCCACACCATCCAACGCTTCTTGTAAGTCGAGTCCTTCTGTTAGTACCTTAGACATTGTCGTGCCAATATCAGCATTAATCTTACCCCAAACAGGGATAATCGGACGCCAGTCAGGGTCTGCATATCGTAGCGCTTCACCAAAAGTTTTTGCAAAAGGATATTTTTCCTGAATTTCTGGATCTGCATAAGTTGAGAACCGAGAAGGGTTGCCCCCAGCCATCGCGATCAGCTTATCACCACGTTTGGACGTCAGCCACTGCATCAATAAAAATGCAGCTTCTTTGTTTTCCGCATTTCTAGGAATCGCAATACCAAAACCGCCTGTTTGGCTGGCACGACGTACACCCTTCGGATGAAGTGCATAGCCAACTTTTCCAGCTACTTGGCTCTTTTCTGGATCTTCAAACCCTGGAGCAAATGCGATGCTATCCATGAACATTGCAGCCTGACCAGATGCGAATGAAGCAGCTGCTTCAGATGGACCAAATGCCATAGCACCCTCAGGACCACAATCGACAATCGTTTTCAACGCATTGGCCGCCGCGACACCTTCGGCACTATTGATTACAGGGTTCCAATTGTTATCAAAAACTTTTCCGCCGAGTGGAGCAAGATGTAATAAAAAAGCATGACTTGCTTGGTGACCGGAAGCAGCACGAGAAGCCATGCCTCCCATTCCTGGTTCAAGTTCTGGAATTTGGCAGACGACTTTTAATAATTCTTGGTATGTCTCTGGAACTTTGATTCCGTGCTTTTCAAAGATATCTTTGCGGTACATCAAGACTGATGTTTCAGAACCCGATGGTAGACCAAAAAGTGAGCCTGTTGGGCCAGGCAAATAACCTTTCTCTCCTCCAGCTATACCAATATTTTGTACATAGCCGTCGATCAAATCCTCAGCGTCATAGTTTGGATCAGCAAGTTTTGGATTCATGAAATATTTGGCAAGATTTTCCAATTGATCTGCATAAACATAGTCTGCTTTAGAGAACACCACATACGAAATCAAATCGTAATCACCTTCTTCTTGAGCCAGCTCCAATGTCTGACGTTCACGCATCTTCAAGTACGGAAGTTGGTCAACTTCTACTTCTATGCCGGTCTCTCGAGTGAATTCAGGTAAAACGCTGACAATCGAATTATAGTGTGGAAATGCTGGAAAGTTCACAACTAGCGTAGTTTTTTCGTATTCGGCATATGGGTTAGCAAAGGCCGAAGAGGCAAATACCACAGTAGATATTGCGGTATACATTATTACTTTAAGAATCTGCACTTTTTTCTCCTATTGAGGTTTAGTGGTTTAAATTGTCTGTTCAGTTACCTGATCAAACAGGTGAAGTGCTTCAGTTCGTAAACCAAAGCGAAGAGTTCCCCCGAGTGCGACGGGGGTTTCCGATTTTAACTCTACGGTGACTGATGAAGACATGCAGTCGCACAAAAGTACTGATTGGGCACCGATATATTCTGAGACGCGAACCTTAAGGTTCAAGCTAGCGTTTTCTGGCGCATGTGGATCAAAATGTAAATCACTGGGACGAATTCCAAGTATCACCCTACGGTTAGTTGGCAACTGATTTTTTGTCTGATCATCTGGTAATAAAATTTTAAATCCTTCTCCTACAATAAATTTTTCCCCGTTTTCATCGACCAGCTCGCCGTTAAGGAAATTCATTGGCGGTGAGCCAATAAAGCCTGCGACGAACTTAGTGGCTGGCTTCTTGAATAGCTCCTCAGGTGTACCTTGTTGCTGAATATGCCCGTTATGCATGACCACTATTTGATCCGCCAGTGTCATCGCCTCAATTTGATCGTGCGTGACATAGATCATGTTCTTGCGCACCCTTTGACTCATCAAGGCGAGCTCAGCACGCATTTGACCACGTAACTTTGCGTCAAGGTTTGAGAGAGGTTCGTCAAAAAGAAAGATACTACTATCTTTAGCTAAAGCCCGCGCCATCGCCACCCTTTGGCGTTGTCCCCCTGACAACTCACCTGGCTTACGCGATAAATAATCTGTTAAACCAACGAGGTCGGCAACCTCCCGAACTTTTCTGGCGATCTCGTCTTTTGGACGTTTCTGCAGACGAAGTGCGAAAGATATATTTCGTGCCACATCCATGTGCGGATATAGTGCGTAGTCTTGAAATACCATCGCTAGATCACGACCTTTAGGCTCAAGTCGGCTGACAGGACGACCATCAATGAATATTTCGCCACCACTCACGCTTTCTAACCCCGCGATCATGCGCAGTGTCGTTGATTTACCGCACCCTGAGGGACCAACAAGCACGGTAAATTCTTCGGGTTTGATTTCAAGATTAATCCCGTGAAGTACTTCAATCGCGCCGTATCGCTTGGTCAAATTAACAAGTCGAATTTCTGGCATGTATTCTCCGATATATTGTATACAAATTATACGTAAAATAAACAATATTGCAAGAACAATGTTTATAATATAGAATTGATTTACTTAAATACAGCTAACGAGGTATATTTTGATTACCGATAATAACTCTTCCGAAACAAAAATCTCTGCCTCAAGGCGCATTGAACATGCGTTGGTTGATTCTATAACTTCTGGCGAGTTAGAGCCGGGTTTACGCATGGATGAAATTGGTTTAGCCGAAAAATATGGCGTCTCTCGAACTCCGGTAAGAGAAGCTCTTAATCGTCTCGTGGCACAAGGAATCTTAGTGACGGGAGAAAAGCGGGGATTGTTCATTGCAGAATACTCACGCGAGGAACTAGGCCAAATTTTTGAGGCGATGCACGAAATAGAAATTACCTGTGCAAGGATCGTATCACAACGTCTTACCTTATTAACTCGGTCAGAGATTGAGGCGGCACAAGCTGTGTGTATGAAAGCGGCAAAAGACGGGGACCGTAAGAAGTATCTTCGGGCTAACGAAGCATTTCATGAAACAATTTATCGTGCTACAGGAAACCCGTATATTGCAGAAATTGCTAATAGATTTAGAAGAAGAACTGGTCCATTTCGGGCTAGGCGTTTTTTGAACAACGATGATTTAATTTCTTCAGCCAAAAACCATGAAAACCTCATCTCTGATATTTTTTCAGAAAATTCTAATAAAGCTACAAATGGTATGCGAAATCACATGACTGAGAGTTTTCTGCAAGCTCTCAAAGCAAATTAGCTAACAACGTTACAACAAATCCGGTTAGAATATTTTTCTTTAATATGAGTACCTGTTGAAGAAGCCTAAATTATCCAATGAATTGCTGAAATATCCATTTTCTATTAGATTTTTCTGACAAAGATTTCTAATAGTTGGGACAATTCCTTAATATTTTACAAGATGTTCATTGAATCACTAAATCGAAGAATAGGATCCGACCGTATTTCGGTTGAGTCAACAGATCGAAAAATGTACGTTTATGCATAGCACAGCAATTCCCGCTAGAATATTTTTTCTTTTATTTTCATATATTTACATAATTTGCAAAAATTATTTTTCGTAAAGTTTCTGAACCAAAATTGAAACTTTAATATTATTTTTGGAACATTTTTTCTAGTTTTCTCAAAGACTTAGAGTTCGAATAACACTCGTTACTATTCACCCAAGTTAACGGGAATTGCTGTGCATAGCAGACTCTTCAAATTTGTAAAAAAGAAGGTTTTTTAACAAAAACTAGTATACTAACATCATTGAATTGATGTTAAAAGCTGGTAAATTATTGTCTTATTTGTATTGAATGGTAGTGAGTCGTCTCATTGATAACAATACCCCATCCCGATTGGTTTGAGCAGGGCCGTTT
>JAPORV010000357.1 GCA_026710055.1 Aestuariivita sp. | reverse complement strand
TCCGCAACAGACTTCGCTTCGCCCTCATACGAGAGACACCCGAACACTTGCTCCGTCCGCGTTTCGGAGAAATGTGGAACAGCTTTCAACAGGACGCCTTCGGGGCCTTTCTCCACGACAAGGCCGGTGCCGCGGCCCCCCATTGACGCGCCCGCCGGATGGACTTGGGCAAGATAACCTGGCCCCTGGTGGAAACTGTGGTAGTCAGACGACTAATTCCGGGCATGGCGAACTCTTCAAGGTATGCGACGAACGGCTAGTGTAAGACAAAGGTAAGACAAGTCAATGCTTGGTTAATCTCCCGTCGAATAATCACAGAGCTATGCTCGAATCTGGTTTATGGCCAGATTGAGTCGTGCGGCGATTGTGCGCTGAAGTTGGGTTGCCTAATCCATTCTCCGGCAATGAGGAGCACACCCCACACGAGCGAAGATAGTGCAGTGCCCTTGGCGACGCCAGCGCCCGGTGCCGTTTTCGATCCACTCACCGACCTGCTGCGCGTGAATGCCAAGTGCTGGACCGAGGTCGCCGTTGCTTCGGAGGTCCGGGAGTACCTGTCCGCGTAAGACGGGGCACGACTGCCGGGCCGCTAGCTTTGGTGGGTTTACAACAGCAGTCATTCCAAGCGGCGGATTCTGGAGGAGATCGGCGCGGTGGAGGTCACGGTGCCCAAAGCGGGGAGCCGTCCGGGCGGATTTGCGCCGTATTTCTTCGGTGGCGCCACCGTATGTGTGCCGGTGCGCGAGTCTGAATGCGGCGATTCCGTGGTCCTACCTGCGGGAGGCACGGGACGATGAGATTCTCGTCGACGCTATCGGGGGATGTATACGGAAACGCCCGGGGAGCCGCTGCCGTTCCACGGTTTTCCATCCAAACAGCGGAAATACCTACGTACGAAGAACATGATCGAATCGGTGTTCGCGACAGCCCTGACGAGATGGAACCCAGTACGGCAGCCTTAGTGAGGATGCCGCACTAGCAGCTCCGGGGGGTTGCTAAAGATCTAACATCGAAGTAGAATCGCGTCTTAATGAAGTATGAACTGCTGTTCCTTGAAACAAATTTCAATTGGCTCAACAATCAAATTGCCATCAAAAATCAGGAGAAATGACATGGCCACAATATTTTCAAGTCAAGATATCAAACTTCTCGGATACAAACTAGCAGAAAAATCTGAAGAACATTCGGATTATGATATCTATGATGCCACATCTAAAATGGGTATAGATGATGTAAAAACTAGGTTTATATATCTTAAAACAAGATGTACGCTAGAAGGAGCAAAGAAAGTAGCTTTGGAGAGAGGGCAAGTTAAAAGGGTATGTGTAGTTAAAGCAAAATCTTCATCACTAAAGATTGACAGACTGGAATCCATTTTCGGAAAAGGTACACGCATCTGCTTTCAAGACGAATTGGTATGGGAGGCATTAAGAGATTCATTTGATGACTATTTAGAAAATTTGGAAAATAGATTGCCAGAAGAAAAACACTTCATTGAGCCTAGATCGAGCGAAACAGATGTTGGGGAACAATTGTTTGATATTTTGAGGGATCATCTTATTGGAAGATCTAACAAAATCGGAGATAGAAGACTCTTAGTTTTATCTGCGAATGCTGGCGTCGGGAAAACTACCCTGGCAAGGCAGCTGACTCATAAGCTTGTTGGCGAGATTCGAAGATCATCATCTAGAACTATTCCAATCTATATTGAATCACAGCATTGGCAAAAACTTCGAATCGAATCAATAGATAGTCTCTGGGAGGTTATAGATAACTCGCTAAGAAGTTTATCAAGTTCTCATATGAGGTTAAATGAAGAATTATTCAATCATGCAATTCAACAAGGTTACTTTACATTCATATTTGATGGCTTTGATGAGTTATGCACTTCCTCAAAAATGTCATCATTTTACCCTTCATTGTTATTGGATCAGCTCAGCAACGTGGTAGGTTCAAATAACTCAGTGGCCAGAGTGTTATTAACCACGCGAACCATGTTTTGGAAGTCTCAAGTTAGTAATGCCCCAGAAAACACAGTAGTATGGCCGCTAGATGCTTTCAATAAACAAGAAGTTTACAAGTATTTCTTAAGAGTTTTTGGTCAAAAATCACCACATTTGACAAAGGCAAAACAGGTATATAACTCCCTTGTTTCAGAGGCATTGCCAAAAGAAAAAACAGGCAGCGTCCGGGATCAGTTTGTTAATCTACCCCTCATTGCGAAAATGATCGTTGATTATGTAAACAATGGTGGTAGCACTCTATACTCGAGTAGCAGTCAACCAAATCTGATGAAATTCTTGTACGCCATATGTGAAAGAGAGATTCACAGACAGAACCTAAAAACACCAGCACACTTTCAAATGAATAGTTTCCTAGATATGGCCGTTGAAATTGGAGAATTTGGAGAAGAACCTCGATTTACAATAGAAGATTTGGAATACGCACAAGATGGGTTTGTAAAGGAAGATCTTGTTACACTCACTGATCACGCACT
Organism: Aestuariivita sp.; assembly: GCA_026710055.1. Lineage (GTDB taxonomy): Bacteria > Pseudomonadota > Alphaproteobacteria > Rhodobacterales > Rhodobacteraceae > JAPORY01. Next base: position 5,587 of record JAPORV010000357.1, on the reverse strand, counting down.
GCTTGAATTAGATCGCAATTCTAGCAAATACATTTTTAGGTATAACTTCTTAGTTCCGTTTCTAAGGGCGTCAGAAATCTCCAAATGGATTACTAAAGATATGAAGGATGACAATTGGAATTCAGAAAATAGGTTGATTTCTTTAGTTAAGGAAATTGTTGACGGTAAGGAATATGTTTTGGAGCAAATACCAAACTTTCTGGAAGAAACAGACATTGCAAAAGTGATAAAGAACGGAGAAGAATTGTCTAAATCATGTAACAAAGGTTCTCAAAAAGATCGGTATCTCAGCTCTTCTTTTTTTCACATTGCTCAAGCAATTTCTCCTAATGAAGATCAAATGTCGAAAACCGAAAGAGCGGACAAATTGTTTGGTCAGCTATTTAACATTTCGGATGATGGAAATATTGACCGAACTATAGATGCTTGGGGTTTTATTGGAACTATCAACTCCTTGGATTTGAGAAATATTAGGGGATTATATACATTGGTTGACGAATCCCCGGTTTCGCGCTAGACTCCCGGCCCATGAGCGCGAACTGGGCCAACAAGACCATCTGGACGGGTGACAATCTCCCCATCATGCGGGGGATGAACCCCGCATCCGTCGATCTGATCTATCTCGACCCCCCGTTCAACTCGAATACAAATTACGCCGCGCCTATCGGCAGCAAAGCAGCCGGTGCCGAGTTCAAGGACACGTGGTCATTGTCTGATGTTGATGCGGAGTGGATCAATCTGATCGAATCAAAGCACCCGGCTCTGCACCGCGTCCTGCTCGCGGCCATGACAAACAGCGGTAAATCCTATCTCGCATACATGGCTGCGCGTCTCCTCGAAATGCGGCGCATACTGAAGTCCACCGGCTCTATCTACCTGCATTGCGACCCAACCATGAGTCATTATCTGAAACTACTCATGGACGCAATATTCGGGGGGGGGGGGGTTATGTTTTCCGACGTGAGATCGTCTGGGATATAGCCGTGCTTTCCGGCTTCAAGACTAAGGCGAAAAACTGGATTCGTGGACACGATACGATATTGTTCTACTGTGGCGAGTCTGCGTTTACTTGGAACCCGCCGAGGCAGGAGCATGGCCAAAAATACCTTGACAGATTCGACAAGGTGGCCGAGGACGGCAGACGATATTTCGCCGGCAGGGGGAATCGCCGCTACCTTGATGAGGTGATCGCCAAGGGGAAGGCCGTTGGCGATGTCTGGTCGGATATTATGTCCTTCCAGCAAACTCCAACTGCGAAAGAGAAGGTCGGCTATCCGACACAGAAGCCTCTCAAGTTGTTGACCCGCATCCTTCTCGCCAGCAGCAACGAGGGCGACGTGGTTTTTGACCCATTTGCCGGTTGCGCCACAACCTGCGTGGCGGCGGAGGCAAACTTCCGCCAATGGGCCGGAATCGACATAAGCCCGAAGGCTGCCGAACTGGTAGACCGCCGCATAAAGGACGAGCTCGGCGGTTTGTCAAAATGCATCCAACGCAAAGATATTCCCAAGCGCACCGACATCGGAAAGCTCCCGCCGTACAAGACGCACCGCGCGGCTCTCTACGGCCTGCAATCCGGCAACTGCAACGGGTGCGGCACCCACTTCGAGACGAGGCACCTGCACGTCGATCACATCATCGCCCGCAACAAGGGTGGAACCGACCACATCGAAAACCTGCAACTGCTCTGCGGCCACTGCAAAAGCGTCAAGGGCGACCGCGGCATGGAATACCTGAAAGCCAAACTTCAACTTTGAGGAAGATGCGATGAAAGTGGTAAGACGATTCAATGTTCTTTATCTGATGACAGTGGCTTATGTTGTTCTGGTTATTCTTTTTTCGGTGTTGGCGTTATCAGACCAACTTACGGCTTCCCAAGCGTGGGACGCATTGGAGGCGCCACTTATGGCGCTGATTGGCGGAACACTGGCAATCTCGAAGGATTTGATCAGCAGCGATAAACTAGGCGGAGATAATCCTGATAATTTCGAGAACAAAAAATCCGAATCCGGCAATGAGAAAAGAGCCGGGGAAAAACAAGAGCAGTAAAATACCATCGTCAACATTTTTCATTGGAGGTTCCTCGTGAAACCGATGCTTGTTCCCGAACGCGATCTGAAGGGCGCGACGCCGGAGTTGCTTGTCAAGGCGCTGTTCCGGCGCTCGCGGCCTTTACCGCCGCGCCATGCTGGAAAGCCCATTATCGCGGATAAGCCCCCGGTAGCCAAGCGTCCGGCCAAATAGCCGAGAAACCACCACGCCCATCTGCACCATCGTGTCCAAGTCGCGCAGGTCGCTCTTGTGCGCGAATTCCTGCACATAGCGGTCGAGGTGCTTCGGGCTAAGCTTGTGGAATGTTCCCTTGTGCGCCCGTTTCAGCATTGACCACATGGTTTCAATGCTGTTGGTGTGAACCTTGCCGCGCAGGTATTCGCCAACCGAATGGCGCACAACCTCGTGGTCGTTGGGCAGACCCGAATACACCCTCGCGTCATCGGTGTAGACCTTCGCATCCGGCGCGGCGTTTTCGGCGATAAAGTCCCGCATCGTGTCCCCGTCCACATTCGGCACAACCTTCGCCCGCGTCTTGCCGGTCGCCCTGTCCCTGATGCCGATGACCGCGGTCTTGCCGACGGTGCCGCGCCCCGCCTTGAGTTTCTTCTTGGCGTGCTTGTTGCCCTCCAGTCCGCCAACATAGGTTTCATCGACTTCGACCGGGCCGCTGAACGGATCGTTTTCCTCGCCCTTTTTCGGCATCCACGCCTCGCGGATGCGGTGCAGCATGAACCAGGCGGACTTTTGGCTGATGTTCAAATCCCGATGCAGCTTCATCGAGGAAACGCTTTTCAGGTTCGTCATGCAGAGGTAGATCGCAATCGCCCACTTGCGGAGCGGAATCTTCGAGTTGGCCATCGGCGTGCCGGTCTTGACGCTGAAGTAGCTGCGGCAATCGGCGCACCAGTACGGCATTTTCTTGTGGCTGGCCTCGCTGGTGTGGACGCTTCCGCACTTGGGGCAGACGCGGCCACCGGGCCAGATGATCGACTCGATCCAATTCCGCGCCGCCTCCTCGGTGGCGAACATGTCCATGACTTGGATCAGTGAAAGCCCTTTGCGGTGGGCCTTGCCGGGTGCTTTCTGTGCCATTGGGTGTCTCCCGAAACAATGGCTACAGGGTACAGGGATTTTTTCGGCTTGTCAACCTTTATATATAATCCCCAAATATTAGGTTCTTGAATTGCAGCTTTAAGAATGTTTACTTCAGAAAATGCGTTGCTAATGAGTCCACGAGATTCGAAAACTGCTTATTCGAAGGGAGTCTAAATTTTGAGGGAAAAGAAAAGGGTTGGACGCAGGTACAAATCGATGATCGTTGTAACTTAAAACTTCCTGCGGCTTTGGTATGGGAAGGATTGTTAGACAAAGATTTCGGTAAAGCATCCGACAGAATAATGCACATAATGCGTTATGCTTTGGCAAAGTTTTGGTATCATGGTACCAGTAAACGGAGCATCAGTTTGATAAATTGGAATACGGGACCAATTAAACAGACCGGGCAATCAAAAGCTATCCTAGATGCAATGATAAAGGCAGGATTGATATCGAAAATAAAGATTAGCGGAGTTCAAGAAGGAGGGCTTTCTTTTGACAGAGATTCTAGAGCAGATTTGAAAAATTTTATGGATAACAGTCAGTTAAGCGGGAAAATAGAAAAACTTTATCGGCTTTTACTAGCGGACTGAGATATTTAACTTGTTGTTTGGGTATATTACGATTTATTATACAAGCTACTGCAAGGGTAACTGTCATTGGGCAGTCCTTTGCCATTTTTTCTATCAATCTTTTGTCTGAACCGTAGAATATCAAACTATATGTACTCTGTACTGATAATCAGAATAGGCGAGCAGATCAAATGCCGTAATCTGAATAAAAAGCAGAAAGCGAAACTACTGAAAATCATCCAAACTATTGTGAGTGCACTGCTGCTTGGGAAAATCTATGATTATCGAGTGATTAGCCTGGTAAACATATGGCTCACCGGTAGGAACACTATTGATGTGGCTGCTCGAGCCAAACCACCCCAAGTTCAATAATTCCAGTTGATTTCTTATCTGTACAAGCATCCTACGAATCCCAATCCTCCCTGTATTGTTCAGGTGCGCCTAGCAAAAAACACATGGTTTCTAAGCCGTAAATCAGGATAACGTCATGATCCGCAGCCCTTGTGCATGCATCCTCTGTGAAACTTGATGCTGAACTGATCACATATTTCCGCGCATTGCTACTTTGGGATTTTGCCCACTGGATGACTTGCTTTACTGCTTCATCATCATTCTGATCTTTACCTTGTTTCCACTTCACTTGAACGGAAATTTCGGAAGGCAGGAAAAGTGCATGGCCAAGCGGAGGAGAAAAAAGCATGTCGATATCGCCTCCTTCACCATCGAATCTTCTAGACCGTTTAAATTGATATCCTTGGTTTTGAAATGCTTGCCGGATAGCTTTTTCGAACCGATCTCCATTCCAATTTTTGACCATTTCTTGAAGCTTTGATGCAGCCTCTTTGAATGCTTTGTTTACCGCTACTTGAAACATCTCTTCCATGGGCCTCGCAGTAGAACTGCCTTTTCGTTTTAAGAGCTTACATGCCGCATCAATCTGATCTGAGTTATAACACCACGAAATGGCTGGTCTATGATTCGCACGAGCAAAAGTGCTGGAAACAAGAAATGCCTCATAATCTTCTTGATAATTGAATGTACGAATGCTATTGGAATCTATAGGTATTATATGACCAAAATCTTTTCGGTCAGTGTCTACTTCGAAGTGGTACTTTCCACTAACCCGTGCGATTGTAAATTCGTTCCATTCCGGCATCTTGGGAATCACGACAATGTCCTCTTTTTTTAAGTCAAGCATTCGGGATAAGATCGCGAACCGCTGCGAGCTAGGTTGCTCCCTCCAAACTTCGAGATATTTTTTTTCCCATCGAAGTTTATCAACTGGAGTGCCAGTCCGTGAGATCAAACTTAATCCGTCCGCTCCCCATCCTTGGCGCAATCGCCCTTGAGTGATTTCCCTAAAAATCCACTCATCATCATCAGTTCGGAACACAGTAAAAAAGTCTGGGTTTTCTTGAGAGTTCATTATCATCTATCCTCGATTGGTTGACTCGAATCCGCAACTTTTATCTGCGGTTTGAACCCTTAAACGTGTCAGAACGGAAATTCACCCTTGGCAGTTGATCTCTGCACGGTGAATTCACGACCGCGCTCCTTGCGTTTCGACAGATATAGCAAGCGGTCGACATCCTCGACGAATTTCTTTTCGCTGAATTGATCAGCTGTGGCTTCGTATATCCCGATGCCCATGCTAGCCCTGACTCGAATGCAGATATTTTCCGTCTCAAACGGCGAGCGCTGTATCAATGATTGAAGGCGTTTGGTGAGCGCGGTGCCTTGTTCGAGGTTGGTGGTGGGGAGGATGATGGCGAATTCGTCGCCGCCGAGGCGGCAGGGGGTGTCTAGGCGACGGATGGTTTGGCGGATGACTTTGGCGAAGTGGCAGAGTACTGAATTGCCGACTT
>JAPORV010000058.1 GCA_026710055.1 Aestuariivita sp. | reverse complement strand
CGCCCAACACTCCGTCAACTGGCGGTTCACAACCGACGGTGCCCGCATCAAACTTAAGTTCCTCTACCCATCAATACAATAAAAATGTTATACTAGATAACAATAGAAGCGTTGGAAGTTTGTTACCTGACTTTAACATGTTCTAACCCCATTAAGGCCTGTAATGGCTACCTGTTCACTTTTTTCTTAAGATGCTTCTTTAAAAGATATGATATCGCTTCAATATACTGAGGCTATCAGAAAAAATTGGTATATCCGTTCGTTTTCCTTATAAGTTATGGAATAAACAAAACTTACAACAGTAGGATAGAGATATTGATCTACATTTCATTAATCACTAACGACTATATCGCTGATCATCTTAAACGATGCGCAAAAATCGGCAAGAATCGAATCGGAGTACGGCATCTTTAAGGCGACTGAATGTCGGTACACGGTTGGAAACTCATCGTCAGTAAAATGACATTATTGCATCAGTTAGTCACTGAATTATCGGTTTGTGCAGCAACGCATTTAAACCTGACATTCGAATATGATCAAGCTATGGTCACAGTATATGCTAATTGACGTTATGCAATGTTATTGAATAACCGTTTGTTTAGGAGCAAACATGCAAATTCGGCAAATCATTGATAAAATTAACGACAACCAAATATTTGTGCCGACATTTCAGCGGGAGTATGTTTGGAAAAGAAAAGATGCCAAGGCTTTATTTACATCGCTGATTAAGCGATTCCCTACCGGAACCTTGCTGACGTGGGAGACAACAAAACCTCCCGAGTTAAAGGGTCCGAAAAAATATTCAAATGAAATGGGTGCCGTAAAGCTAATTCTCGACGGCCAACAGCGTATCACTACAATATATATGATATTGGAAGGTAAACTACCGCCTTACTATGCAAAACCTGAAATTAAGAACGATGTTTTTGGTATCTATATCAATCTGAAAACACGAGAACTCGAATATTACAAAAAGCAAGCCATGGAACATAATCCACTTTGGGTCAATTTAACGGATATCTTTCAAGACAAGATCAAGAGATCTAATGTCCGCCAAAGCCTAAAAGTGCGAGAACTTTTAACCGATGAACTAGAGGATTTGGTCGACAACAACTTTGAAGCTGTCAAATCAATCTTGGACAGGAATTTTCCTGAACAAATCATTCCCGTCTCTGCCTCCATTAAAGAAGCAATTGATATCTTTTACATTGTAAATGCCAGCGGTGTAAATTTAACAGATGCCGAGTTAGCACTTGCACAAATTAGCGGCTATTGGCCAGAGGCAAGAGAATTATTCAAGAAAAAATTATTCGAGCTAGAAAACAGCGGCTTCGTTTTTAAATTAGATTTTATTATCTTTGCGCTTCTTGCTGTCACCCATTCTATGGGATCGGAAATGCGACGACTTCACAATGCCGAAAACCTTGAGGCGATCAAGAAAGCATGGGAGCGTCTTGATAAACAAGTTCTCGACTATGTGGTCAATATTCTTCGGTCACATGCCTTCGTAGATCACTCTGACGAGATTAATTCGGTCTTCGCGCTAATTCCGTTGATAGCGTATATTTATCGGAAATCGAATAATCAGCTTACTGAGATCGAAATCAAGAAGGCCGTAAAGTGGTTTTATTTTTCCCAGATCCGTCAGAGATATGTTAGCCAAGCGCCGCAAAAACTTGACAAAGACCTTGCGACGATCAAGGGCTCATCTCAGCCATTTGATGATTTGCTTGGCTTAATTGAACAAGAGCGTTCTTTGACAATAACAGAAGGCGAATTCGAAGGTCGCGATACGCGCCATCCACTTTTTTCTCTCATGCGTTGGTATTTTAAAAGCAAGGGAGCCATATGCTTAACAAGCGGTGTATCCCTTCGCCAAAACATGGGTAAGAAGTACCTTTTGGAAAAAGATCATATCTTCCCATATGCTACGCTCAAGAAAAACGGTTACGACATCAATAACCGACTAAAATATGCTATTGCTCAAGAGATTACTAACCGTGTTATATTAGCTCAGGCTGAAAAACCGTTAAAGTCTGATCAAACCGGTATTAATTATCTAGAAAGCGCACAAAAGAAGTTTCCTTCAGCATTACCAAAACAGTGTATTCCACCGGACCAAACTCTGTGGCAGATTAATTCTTTTGAAAAATTTCTTGCTGCCCGTAGGGCTATTCTCAGTGCCGAACTGAATAAGTTTCTTACGAATATAACAAAAATGGAAACTTCCAAGGTAGAAGTTAATATTGCTGACATTATTGCTGAGGGTGAACATGATAGTCTTGAGTTTAAATCATCAATGCGCTGGGACAACCGACAGAGCCGCTTGAATAAGAAACTTGAAAAGACAATCCTTAAAGCAATTGCGGCTTTCAACAATGGTCACGGTGACGGAGGCATTTTGATTATAGGTGTCGACGATGACCGCAACATTCTTGGTTTAGAAAATGATTTAAGCACGCTTAAAGGTGATGATGCCGACGCCTACGAGCTACATTTACGAAATCTTGTGAATTCAGAGTATGGCGTTGAGTACGGAGCATCCAACATAAAAATCGAATTCCCTAAAATTTCTGATCAGATGGTTTGTAAGGTGACGATATCGAAAGGATACTCTCCATTATTTTTAAAGGATTTAGATAAGGATGGCAGGAAAATTGAAAAGTTCTTTGTGCGTTCCGGTAATACATCCAGCCCAATTGAAAAGCCAAGCGAAATTTCTAACTATATTTCTAATCGTTTCAAACGGACTTAAATATTTAAAGGTTGAAGGACGTTTTATTTGATGTAATCATTTATCCGACTTGACCTAGCCAAGTAAGCGTCGGGCAATGACCTGTGCTTGAATTTCCGCAGCACCTTCAAAAATATTAAGTATTCTCGCATCACACAGAATGCGCGAAATCTTATATTCAAGTGCAAAACCGTTGCCGCCGTGAACTTGAAGACCATTATCAGCACATGCCCATGCAACACGAGCAGCAAGCAATTTAGCCATACCTGCTTCAGCATCGCAACGAATCCCATTGTCTTTTTCGTAAGCCGAGAAATAAGTGAGTTGCCGTGCTACCATAATTTCAACTGCCATCATAGCGAGTTTATTCGCGACGCGCGGAAATGCAATTAACGCCTTACCAAATTGTTTCCGATCTTCAGCGTATTGCATAGTAACATCTAAGGCAGATTGAGCGACACCGATAGCCCGGGCTGCGGTTTGAATGCGCGCAGATTCGAATGTCTCCATGAGTTGTTTAAACCCCTTTCCTTCATTTTCGCCAAGTAAATTTTCTTTCTTGACATTGAAGCTATCGAAACTGATTTCATATTCCTTCATTCCGCGATAACCTAAGACTGCAATTTCACCACCTGTTATCCCGTCATCAGGAAAGGGGTTTTTATTCGTCCCAGGTGTCTTTTCAGCTAAAAACATACTAAGACCGCGATAGTCAGTGGACGTTGAGTCAGTCCGTGCTAGAAGAGTCATAACATTTGTTCGCGCTGCGTGAGTGATCCACGTTTTGGCCCCTGAAATTTCATAATCACCGTTGTCATTTTTCATTGCACGAGTACGTAATGCCCCAAGGTCAGAGCCTGTATTGGGTTCGGTGAATACCGCAGTAGGTAACACTTCCGCACTTGAAATTCGAGGAAGCCAAATTTCTTTTTGAGATTCGGTTCCACCTGCAATAATCAGTTCCGCAGCAATTTCGCTTCGTGTGCCCAGCGAGCCAACACCAATATATCCGCGCGATAATTCTTCTGAAACAACGCACATAGATACTTTTGGCATCCCTAATCCACCGTATTGCTCTGGAATTGTCAGGCCAAAGACACCTAATTCTGCAAGTTCATTGATAACTTCGAGTGGAATAAGTTCATCCCTGAGATGCCAGTCGTGAGCCACTGGTTCAATTTTTTCAATCGAATAACGTCTGAATTGCTCACGGATCATTTCCAATTCATCATTGAGTCCAGATGCGCCAAAAGTAATTGCACCGCTTTTTTGTCGCATGAGCTCTACTAAACGAAGTCTTGCCTTTTGCGTGTTCCCACTTTGAATCAGGAGGTTTATTTCAGATGTTCTAAATTCATGATGGGCCTTATAAGGTATACCCAAATCTTGCAGACGAATAATTTCAGTCTGACTCATTTGAATGCCGCCAAAAATTTGACTTAGGTATTCACTAAAGGCAATTTGAAGAATGAGCTGTTCAATCTCACCAAATGCCCCTTTAGCAAATAGATCCTCAGCCCATTTTTGCATTTGACGAAGACTTTCAAAATATGTGGCTAACCACGCCACACCATGGGTCGCAGTCTGTTGTTCTTCTATTTTTGTACTAGAAATTCTGCCTTCATCGTATATTCGATCCTTAACATAAGTAGAGACAGTTTCATAAATTTTTTTAACCGGAGTAAGTGTTACCCCTGTAAGTTGAAGGAGATCATTTAGAAGGATTGGAGATGCCTCAATACCGAATGCTTCGTCACGAGCCATTTTTTCACTTTCTTTTTCTTTATGTTTAGTCATTGAATCGTTATTGGCAGAAAAATATTATTTATTTGTAGCGCATTTATTTGTATTCTAGGTTGTTTATTGGAATAACTAACGCCGTTACTAAGAATTGCGTTTCTTTAAAGTGATGTTCATTACGTAACTCAATATCGTTTCGCCAACAGAAAATATATACATTTGTTGCCGCTTAATCCATAGATTGCCTTATAAACATATAGCACAGTATACTACTGATATGTTATTTAGCAAATAGGATATACATTGTTCGGCTTGGATGTCATCACCCTCTTTTTGGCTGCATCTATAACAGTTTTTGCTGGAATAATTAAAGGTGCCGTTGGTTTTGCAATGCCGCTGATTATGATTTCGGGTTTATCCGTCATTGCGGATCCAAAGCTAGCTATTGCGGCAATTATATTTCCTACATTACTGAGTAATGGTTTTCAAACGTTCCGTAACGGTCTGAAACAAGCGCTGAGTGCGATTATAGAATTCTGGCGTTATTTGCTTATCACATGTGTTCTCATTGCGATAACTGCTCAGAGCATTATTCTGATTCCTAAGGAAGTTCTATATTTATTGCTAGGTATTCCTGTCGTTACAATATCAGCGATTCAATTTTTGGGTTTAGAATTGAAGATATCACCAACCAGCCGAAAATGGGCTGATTGGGTTGCTGGGTCAATTACTGGGATTCTTGGTGGTTTATCAGCAACCTGGGGTCCGCCTACTGTCCTCTACTTGTTGGCTATCGAAATCCCGAAACATCGCCAAATCGTTGCACAAGGTGTAATTTATGGCTTTGGGTCGATAGTTTTTCTGTTGGCTCATTTGCAATCGGGACTGCTGGATGCAGTAACCGCACCCTTGTCAGCTTTATTGATTATTCCAGCTTTTCTCGGAATGTGGCTTGGAATTAGATTGCAAGATCGAATGGATTACACATTATTTCGCAAAGTCACTTTTGCGGTTCTATTTGTCGCCGGAATGAACCTCTTTCGCAAAGGAATTTTTGGTTAAGTATTCATAACAATTGCAATAACAACTAGAAATTATAGAATATAATGGGAGCAACTTAGCCAAGAGCGATAGCTTTAATATCGTCACCAATGTGAGAAATAAATTGCTGGAAGTTCTCCTTAAACATTGAAATTAGTTTTTTAGCCTGCTCATCATAAGCGGTCTTATCGTCCCATGTTCTGCGTGGGTTCAACAACATTTCTGGTACGCCCGGTACAGTCTCAGGCACTTCAAATCCAAAATTCATATCTTTTCTGAAATTTGACTTTGAAACCGTACCATCCAAAGCAGCAGAAAGAAGTGAACGGGTGGCCTCAATCGGCATTCGACTACCAACGCTGTAGGCCCCGCCAGTCCAACCGGTATTTACAAGCCAACAGGTTGCGCCATGTTGCGCCATTTTTTCTTGCAAGAGGTTACCATAAATTTCCGGTCTACGTGGCATAAACGGTGCGCCAAAACATGCAGAAAATGTTGGTTGGGGCTCTGTTACGCCATGTTCTGTTCCTGCAACTTTAGCCGTGAACCCAGATAGAAAGTGATACATCGCTTGGGCAGGTGTTAGACGGGAAATTGGTGGCAAGACACCAAATGCATCACAGGTCAACATAACGATATTTTTTGGATGGCCTCCAATGGCACTGCTTGAGGCGTTAGAGATATATTTCATTGGATAGGCACAACGCATATTGGCGGTTAAGCTATCATCTTCAAAGTTGAGCTCAAACGTTTCCGAATCATATGTCATATTTTCGATAATGGTTCCAAACTTTTGAGTTGTTGCGTAAATTTGAGGTTCGGCTTCGGCATTTAAAGAGATTGTTTTGGCGTAACATCCACCTTCAAAATTAAAGATACCCTTGCTTGACCAACCATGCTCATCATCACCGATTAACACACGATTCTTATCTGCCGATAATGTTGTTTTTCCTGTACCTGATAACCCAAAAAATACAGCAGTATCTACAGGATTATTATGTGCATGATTTGCCGAGCAATGCATTGGCATGATATTTTGCTCCGGTAAAATATAGTTGAGAAGTGTGAAGACCGCTTTTTTGTTTTCACCAGAATATTCTGTACCGGCAATTAAAATGATCTTTTTTTCAAGATTGAGTGCAATAACAGTCTTTGAGCGGCAGTCATGACGAGATGGATTGGCAACAAAGCTAGGACAGTTTATGATAGAATATTCTGCAACGAAATCGTCAATGTCGGCCAAGTCAATTTGACGCAATAAATGTCTCACAAATAAGGCGTGCCAACTAAGTTCAGTAATCATCCTAACACGAATACAATAGGCAGCGTCAGCACCTGCCATGAGGTCTTGTACAAAAAAGTCACGACCTTTCATATATGCCAGCATATCAGAGTATAAAATGTCAAAACCCTCCGGATTCATCGCGGCATTATTTTCCCACCAAATTGTCTCAGTGGTTTCCTTTGATTTTACGATGTGCTTGTCATTAGGAGAGCGGCCAGTGAATTTTCCCGTTGTAACCAAAAAAGCACCACCTTGACCTAACGAACCTTCGCCGCGTTTAAGAGCTATTTCAACAAGTGCTGGTTCTCTTAAGTTGTAGAAAATATTCTTCAGACCGTTTATTCCCTGATCTTCAAGTTGGAATTTTGGGTTCACCCTTCCAAATTTCATCTTTTTTGCTCCTTGAATTCCGCAATGAACCGATAATGACTTGCTGAATTGAATGTATTTCTTTGGATGATTTGCAAGGCAAGGGTGTTGTTCGAATAGAATCTTTGCGGTAACTTTTTAGGTGATTTACAGTTTGAATTGGACTGTTTGTCTGTTCAAAATAACACCAATTGATAGTTGGTTGCGTAAGCGAAAATATCTTTGTTGCTAAAATATTAAAGTATTATTGAATTTGTAAGTGGTGCAGCGCTTTTCCGTTGTAGCGCCAAAGCAACGAAGAATAATTAGGCCTTGTCGCATATGAATCAATAAGTCTAAAACCACAATACAGATAAATCTACAACTGATGAAGTTCTTCAAGCCGTAAGCTATGTTCACAATAATCCAGAGTGAAACGGTATAAACATATCGAGTCTTGGATGTAGTCTCCAGAAAATTTGCTAATGTTCTTTAAAGCTAAGGATTGAGAACAGGTGATCGTATTACAGTTCAGGTTCCCAAATCAATTCAGGCACATGCGCTTTATCTTACATGTTTCACACTTAGCGTGATTTTTGCCTTTAAATGAAAAAATTTCCAAAAAATAAGAAAATAACGAAAATTGGTTATTTTTTCAGAAATTTTGTTAAAGATAGGTTAGATTCCGGCAGTCTGCTTGTTATCAGGGCAGTAATTCTTCGACTCAGGGGCACCCCCTTGCCCCACGTCCTGGTCAACTGGCGGCTTATGATGTTGAGTATGAACGCAACGGCACCGCCAACCTGTTCATGATGACCGCCCCTCTCGAAGGCTGGCGGCACGTCAAGGTGACGGACCGCCGAACCAAACAGGATTTCGCTGATGTGTTAAAGGATCTGGCGGATGTGCACTTCCCCGACAAAAGGATCATTCTGGTGATGGA
>JAPORV010000188.1 GCA_026710055.1 Aestuariivita sp. | reverse complement strand
AAAAAAGTATTATAATGGCATAAGATAACCAAAAGGGGGGAAACATGGCGGTTAATTCTACGCCAAACTTAATTATCGCTTGTACGTGTAATTTATTACTCATGGGGTTGGTATTATTCCAATCTGCTATCGCACAGACATCAACACCTTCGGCGGATGTTCCGCCACATATTACCGCAATTGACGACTTCAGGTTATTGCAACTTGACGAATCATATACTTTACCGGTGAAGATTAGAGACGACAACGGAGACGATATAAAAATATCTATCGCTTTGGGCGACGAGAGTGTGGTGTCAACGACTCCTACCGTGCTGGATATTTCGGAAAATACGACAACCGAAAACACTGTATATTTTCAACTGACACCACTGGGATTAGGAAAGACTTCGGTGACCTTGAGTGCTTCCGACGGGACGAGTACGAGCACCGAAACATTTGAAATTACGGTGGTAGCCAATATCGCACCGACGATTGACGGTATCGAAACTCAGCAAACCGTAAGTATTTTTGTAGGTGCGCCGTTGGTCCTAAGATTCAGAGTGAACGACCCGAATGTCGGCTCGGAGAAAAACGAGAACATTCAGGTAACGGTCATGAGGAACAGTGGCAGAATACCAACAGCACTCTACGAAAACCCAAGCGGTGTCTATTTTCTTGTACTTTCTACAACGAATGCAACGGAGACTGGTCAGGTCACGATATCAATCAGCGATGCCGGTGGCGGGATGACCAAGAGCATTGTAGATTTCAATTTATTACCAAGACCTTCATTTATAAGGAGTCGTTTCACGGTAAGAGGTCAGTTGTTCGGATGTAGCCAATGCGATCCGCTTTCGGATGGCATCGTGCATATACGTTTCGCTCCCGATGCGCCGATACGCTCGCATGATGGTGTCAAAGATTTCATAAGATTTACGGTGCAATTAAGAAGAATAAACGGATCCGATACGCCGCGTTATCTTACGGTAGCTTCTACTCAATTCAATTACGACGGGTCGGTGCTTAGATGTACCAATGAAAACACGCCAGTCGATTTGTTTGCAGGTAAAGATTACAGAGTGATCACAAATCGACAGGGAGACGATTTATTTAGTTACAATCAGATCAGTCCTGAAGGATTGGATATTCCCAATCCCGACCTCGTTAGCACTCTAGGTTCGGATTGGGAGGATTTTGTCGTGATGAAATGTGATATCATCGGCGATCAAATGAGCGAAGCGGGAATCGCAATCCACGCATCGGAAGGTCCTAACGCCAATATAAATGAATACATATCACCCGACACCTCAGTTGCTAAGGGAGCGTTTGTATTGGCTGACAACGATCTTCGTGGATTTAGATTGGACGGTAAAACTTACGCTCGTGATTATGCTCGCTATGGTGACGGTCGTGGTGTGCGAGTTGAATTTTCTAAAGGTATAGCGACGCAGTTGACAAATCAGCACTTTGATGTTCACTTTGTCAATAGCGACACAGAAGTGCCTGATGTTGAGCGGGTGATACATACATCGGGTAGTCGTTATGCAGATATCTTGATTAGTAGACCCGTACAACGAGCGGTAATAAGATTAGTGAGTACTCGCACGAGTATCGTAGAGGATATAGAAGGTAATTCATTGGCAGACGGTAATTTCGTTGCCGCTTTAGAGTACGACACAGCTGCGCCGCGTGCGACTACGATTACAAAAGTATCCTTTGCCGACGGTGTCTCTACTTGGAATATCGGATTTAACGAACCAATTGCTACCAACACGGTGCATGCAGAGAACTTATGTATAACCAACGAAGACGGTATTTGTGCGGATCCGGGATTGGCAACGACCCCTTCGATTATTGCGACATCTTTGGTTGGCAACACGACGATGAGTGTGGTCATTACTGAAATTGGTAGCAAACGCGGTGCGACTCATTCTTTGGAATTCAGGCGTAATGCAATTCTTGGTGAAGATTTTAGAATAGTTGAGGATTATCAAAAGGTATTGAGAGATGCGGTGACGATCGAAGATCGGTTCAAATTGGAGTGTGGAGGCTTTTATCCGAATATCGGGCAAACCGAATTATTCTTCAAAATCACTAGAGACTCGGTCAATCCGCAAGGATTAACGTTGATGCAGAACGGGAATCTCTTAGATGCAGAAATTGAACAAATCGGAAATACCGTAAGGGAGGTTTCTATATTCAAAGCCACATTTCCTAACGAGATTAGCAATGGTGCCGATATTGAGGCTGTATATACGGCACAAGATGATATAGATACGACAACATGCATTGCCGAACTGTATAAAGATAGCGACGGCGATGGCCTAGCCGATATAGTAGATGAAGCACCTTTTGATGCAAATGTGAGGATGGTGAACACCGAAGTAGCATCGACGGCACCTTTAGCAGAGCCTCCTGCTGAAGTCGATGTTTTTTATAGTCGTGATGTGTTAATTCGTAGTCTATTCAGAGGTACTGAGTTCGATTATGTAGAAGTTGAATCGAATCGTCCAGTTAAACGTACCTTCACCTCAAATAGTGCGATGACGGCAGCGGTCTACTTCGGTATAAACAATCCCAATGCACGCGTGTTTCGAGTTAACGAACAGTGTGAGACGGTTTTAGATGCAGCTAGGGATATGAATTTAACGAAAGTAAAGATAAACGAATACTGTCTGGATGTGGGCGATAACTTTGGAAGCGAACCTGTTGGGATGCGCCGCTATATTTGGGCAGTAGTTGAAAACGGATATTTAGTTGCCAGTAACTATAGAAGCTATGAGCTTAATGTGGCTGCGGAGATAAACTTTTGGGGTCAATCTTCGTATTTATACGATAGACCTACAACCAGCAAAGTGATTATTTCAACCGATATCGATGAGGTAACCGATATACAAATTCAAGTCAATCACCTATCGGATACCGGCATTGATGAGCTACAGACACTTTTGCTTACATTAACGAATGGCGGTAGCGAGCTTGAAACGCAAGCTAATTATGCTCTAGCGGATCAGACTATAGGGCATCCAAGTATCGGAGAGACCGTTACGCACTGGTTAGCAGGGTCATCACAGGTATGGCAACCTACCAGTGATATTTTGATACCGAAGCGCGGTGGCTATCCTGAGTTTAACGATATTGATTATGCAATAGGTAGCGATAACGCGGTAGATATCAAGCTGGTACAAGCAGGTGAGACGATTACTAGAATAAACCGTATCATGCTATACGATGTTGCCGACCCGACGCTACCTCGAGTGTCGTCTATGGTATCCGGCAGAATGTATTACCTAATCGCCGATTTGACGACTAATATCTCAGATATCGCAAGTCAAGTTTCGTTATCGTCCGATTTGATAGATGGTTATACGATTACGACACCTTCAGAGATTCTGATAGATCGAATTGGTAGTGATGGTTATCTTGACAACACCGAGTATTTTCCAGTGATTGCACTTGAAGTTGATGATACGAGTACAACGCGCACGATCAGTGTGGGTTGGGATAGGCTGGGTGATTTATCGGATATACAAGCGATCTGTGTCGTGACTCCAAATTTACCGGAACGATATGCCGAAGCCGACGGCGATGGCGATATTATTCCCGACAGTCTCGATTTACGACCTGCCGATGCTACCGAACTACAAGTTGCAATCGGAACCGAAGTCGGTGGTATCAATAGATTAAGGACAAATACTGAGAAACCGCTATTCGTCTCAGATATCGGATTGATTAGAGCAATTGGTGAGGGTGGTGACGATAGTGTTGATTATTCGCCAGCAAATATCGTCTACGACAATTTGAGCCTCGGTACCAAGACACTATTGGGATTTGACGATACAGATACTGCAATGCAGAGTCTGACGACGTTCGGAGTAAGCGATGTGGATTATGCAATCGGCAACGAAGGTGAGCTGGTAGGTGGCGTTGCATATACCGTCTTTCCTATGGAGTCATCAACGGCAAGTGAGATTTTATATCTAGGCACATACAATAAAAATGCAAGACGATGGGAGCGTTTTGACCAAGATGCTATAGCCGGCTATATCGATACCTGGTACGCGATAGAACATCCGAACGACGGTAGCGATTGTCCGATTGATGTTCAGAGATATAGAAACGAGTATCGCTCGGACGGTATGCACGGGATGGGATTTGCCGCAAGCACCCGAAATTGCATTATGCTGATTATTAGTGACGGAGGACCTTACGACGACAGTTCTAGAGACGGGAGGATCGTTGCTTTGAATGGAATATCATCAATGCCGTTTTCTTTTGATAGGGTTTTCCCGCCTCGTCCGATCATTAGAGTGGTTGCTGCAAACTCTGGGCGCGCAATGATAAATACTCATGATGCCTCGGGTGTTACATATAGTATGCGCTATGAGGTATTTGCGGGAGGTACTGCTCAAGGTCTGAATGATCCGAGTTCTTATAGTTTATTGCGAATTCGCGACGATGGAACGTCGGATGTTATTACCGCTATTGCATCGGTCATGCCAGTAAGCGGTCGCCCAAATACGGTTATAGTCTCTTACGACGAGGTTCGATTGAATGATGCCGAATTAAGAGAAACAAGCGGCTTCACATTAGCGCGTAACGGCACTGGGCTGAGCGGTACCGATTCTATAGAACCCATTAGATATAGTAGCGGTGAAGTTATTGCTCCTGGGATGCGTTTGGACTTGAGTCCTTCGGCAATCGCAAACACGACTCCGTTTATCGATGAAATTGATGATTTCAAATTGATACCGTTGAACGAGGCATATCCGCTAGCGGTTACGATTACTGATAATATCGGAGATGTTCTAAGCGTATCTATAGAAGCCGATAATACTGAGTTAATGTCTACAACCCCGGCTTTCATAGAAATTGCAAGTGGAGGAAAAACGACAAATACCGTTGTTTTCGGCTTGACACCAATCGCAGTGGGAAAGGTTGTGCTGACGGTTCTAGCTTCTGATGGAACGACTACTGATACGCAAACATTCACGGTTGAAATCATAGAAAATGTCCCTCCGGTGATTGAAGGTATAGAAACCGGGAGTATAGATCTCTATCTAGAGGCTAGTTATGTATTCAACTTTAGAGTTC
Source organism: Aestuariivita sp. (assembly GCA_026710055.1). Lineage (GTDB taxonomy): Bacteria > Pseudomonadota > Alphaproteobacteria > Rhodobacterales > Rhodobacteraceae > JAPORY01. The sequence goes on along the minus strand of JAPORV010000188.1, from coordinate 3,022 downwards.
GCGATATGAATCTGGGTGTAGCGAGAAACGAGGAACTCAATGCTCCAACACTCATCGATAGTGAAGGTAGATCCAACTTTATATATCTTGAAGAAAACTTAAACGACGGTTATAGCCTGATTATTACTATTTTATTCGAAAATAATAATGTTACGATATCGGTAACCGATAACGCCGGTGCAAGAGCCGAAGTTGTGTTGTCTCTAAATCTAAAGCAAACCGATTTTATACGAAGCCGATTCTCCGGACCTCTGCCGAACATAAGTTTCAACGGGGAAGAAGCCGAGGGTGCGGCATGTCTATTTTGTGATCCTACCGAAGACGGTTTTTCGCGCGTGCGTTTTGCACCCGACTCGGTACGGTTATTAAACGAAAATGGTGAAAGTTTTATAGAATTCTCTGTGGAAGGAAAACATTCCGAACCTAACAGGCTTTACCATATTTTATTAGCTGGTTCTATCTTAAAATACAATGCTGATGCTTTTGGGGAGAATCTGAATAATCCGTTTTTAACAATTCCAGGTTCTAATGCATCTGTTTTGGGCGATCAATGTACTTATCGTAGTGGGTTGCCGGATATTTTTAGGGATAACGGTTACGGTGTTTTCTATAGAAGTCTAAGCAACGATGTTTTGGCAATTGCACAAATAAGTAAGCATTTTGTATTAGATAGCAATGAACCTCAATCAGTAGCAATGGAATTATTGACCACTATAGGTTCAGACTGGAAAAAACTGTTTACTATTAAATGCAAGGTAGTAGAAGGACAAACGAACAAAGAGGCAGGCTTCGCGATACATACCGATAGTACATTACAGGTTATAGATTTTACAAGGCCGCGGATCATAGGGGAAAGAATTCTATTACCGTTGGTGGACAACGATATTCTTGGGTTCAGGCTTGACGGTAAAACTTATGTGCGGGATTATGCGCGCTACGGCGACGGTCGTGGTGTGCGAGTTGAGTTTTCTAAAGGTATTTCCACACAGTTGACGACGCAGCACTTTGTCGTTCGTTTTGCCGATGATAGCACAAATGCACCGGATGTAAGTCAAGTGATACATACATCGGGTAGTCCTTACGCAAATATCCTAATTGATGAACCTGTAGAAGGTGCTGTGATGAGGTTGGTGAGCACTGGTACGACCGTTATAGAAGATATAGAAGGTGGTTCGTTGGCGGACGGGAGTTTTGTTGCCGCTTTGGAATATGACGCAAGCGCACCTCATGCGACTACGATTACGAGGGTATCGCTTGTCGACGGTATATCCACTTGGGATATCGGATTTAGTGCACCTATTCGCGCCGCTACGGTGCGTGCGGAGAATTTATGTATAACAAACGATGATAATGTCTGCGCGATGCTTAAACCGACGACACCTTCCGCTATTGTTTCGGCATCTCTTAGCAGTGCTACAACCATGACCGTAGTCGTCAACGAGGTTGATATCGCTACAGAAAGTGGCCGTTCCTTAGAATTTAGGCGCAATACGGTTCTTGGCGAGGATTTCAGAGTAGTTGAAGATTATCAAGAACCGTTAAGAAATCAAGTGGCAATCAGAGATAGCATACCACCGACGATCATGGTAGTTGCAGGGAATCATGGAAGAGCTATGATCGTTGAAGAACGTTCTACCTATATTACGTACGATTTTAATTTTATGATATATGCCAGCGAGCCGGTTGTAGGTTTAACCGACCCGAATTCATATCAACTGTTACGAGTGCCTAGCAATGGTATTCTGGTACCGATTGTTGCCGTTCCTCAAGTAACGCTAATACTCAATCACCCAAATGCAGTTATGCTTAGCTACACCGACATTAGATTGGAAAAAGCCGTTGCTAGGGAAAGTAGAGGCTTTACATTAGGTCGTGTTAATTCTCAGGTAATCAATGATTTATCGGGAAACAATCCAGTAGGATTATCCGATTCATCTGATAATACGGAGCCTTTGGATATCGCGGGAGTAAGAAGTGAAAGTGCAGTAGCAGTGATACGTGCATCTATATATTTAATCGATCTGAAAGTCTCATTGGGTGAGTTGGTACCGAGCTTCAGCAGTGCTACGACATTTTACAGAGTAGCTGTTTCTAATGAAACAACAAGTATTAAGGTAATACCTACGAGCGGTGACAACGATACGATAACGATTAGTTTGCTAACTGGCGATGGCCGAACTGTTTATCAAGCCAATACCGATATTCCGCTGAATCAACTGGGTGAGCAGGGTAATATCATCGAAGTTGTGGTGGAATCCGAAAGCGGAGTTGATTCAAATACATATACAATTCAAGTCATCCGAGCGTTCAGTAGAAATGCCGATTTGAGCAATATAGTGATAAGCAAAGCGGGCACTCCGGTTTCTCTGACCCCTGCGTTTAATGGTGAGACTACAACCTATACGGCATCAGTGAGCAACGATACCAGAGAACTCCAAGTTACAGCGATTGCAAGCGATGAGATGCGTGCGGGTATTCAAATATCGGTCGATGACGGTGAGTTTGAGACAGTTTCAACTAAGGATATCGATATCCGTTCAGGGCATAAAACGATGCGAGGTTTTGAGACTCCAGTTACAATCAAAGTGATTGCCGACGACGGTGAAACATCTAAAAGTTATACCGTGATATTAATCCGTCTGCTTGATGTTGCCGATACGACCTTGCAGAACTTGGAAGTATCGCCGGGTCAGTTGCGACCCGAATATACGACTGCGACATTTGCGTATACGGTTAATGTTGCTGCCACGACTGCCACGATAAAGGTGATACCTACAGTCAATGACAGCAGTACGGCAACGATTATTTTGCTAACCGGAGATAGCCGAACTGTTTATCAAGCCAATACGGACATTCCATTGAACGAATTGGGTGAGCGAGGTAATATAATTGAAGTCGTGGTGGAGTCGGAAAACGGAGTTGATTCAAGTACATATACAATTAAAGTCATCCGAGCGTTCAGTAGAAATGCCGATTTGAGCGATATAAAAATAAGCAAAGCAGGTGCTTTGGTTTCTCTGAC
>JAPORV010000136.1 GCA_026710055.1 Aestuariivita sp. | reverse complement strand
AAGGCCTTTGCGGGACGGGACGCCCGTTTGGCACAGACCGAAGGTCCGCTGGCACGCGCTTGAGGTGCCCCCACCGAAAAAAGAGCAGGCTCGTCTGGGCACAGAGCCGTTTCCCCTGACAGCGGTGCATGTCATTGAACCTGATCCCCCCCCCGTCGGAATGAGGCCCTGAGAGAGCATCTCCGTCTTGAGGCCCTTGCTTAACGGTCAGTGGGTCATATTGACCCGTCAAAAGAGCGGTTCAAGCAACGCCTGTGTGGAGCGGGTGAACGCGGCGTGAAAGGACAGCGATGGGGGTCGTCCTCTCCGGGTTCGGGTGCGGCGAAAGTCGTGTGTCATTTGTTGTCCGGTATCTTCGCTCTGACTGTTGATCAGTGACGAAGACTGCGCACCTGACATCACCCTCAATTCTATCTCTGGCGTGGGCGTACAAGCCTAGGGGTTCCGGTGGCGCGGATGTTTGCATGATGCCCCATATGATGATGTGAGCTGATTTTGTCGAATAAATCGGCCTCTGAGGGCTTGCATCCATCGAGCGATTGCTTAAATTTCGTAAAATCAATCTTTCCGCCATCATATACAACAAAATTTCCGCCGACTTTTGCAAGTGGCTCTTTAGTTTAATATTTACGATTAGTAAATTAAATTGTTGGATTGGTTTGATGATTTGTTAAAAACCGTCATGATTGACATTAATTAAGCACCTCGCTTGATCATGAGAAAAATTCGTAACATAAAGATTACTGCTACGAGTTGATTCAAAGTTGAGGTATTGACTTGGTAAGGTTATGAAGAATCAACTCAATCGAATTTGAAATTTCGTCAATTTTCCGCATCGCATCAATTTCTATTAGAACAGATTTCTCTTTGTAGTAAGCAATGAGCGGTTTGGTTTGCGCGTGATAGGCGTCAAGTCGCTGCTTTACGGTATCAGGATTATCATCAATCCGGCGTTTCATGTCGGTTGCGCCGCATTTGTCGCAAACCCCTTCTTTTTGGGGTTTTTTGTAAATATCGTGATAACCTTCACCGCATTTTCCACATGTGTAACGCCCCGATATCCGTTCGATCATTTTATTGTCATCAACTTCGAAACTAATGACGGCATTTATCTGTGAGTCCATGTTTTTTAGGACTGTATCAAGAGCTTTTGCTTGAACGATCGTGCGCGGAACTCCATCAAGAATGACGCCTTCAATACAATCTGATTCGGTAAGACGATATCTTAGAATTTCAATAACGATATCGTCGGAAACCAGATTACCAGATTCCATTACAGACTTTGCTTGTTTTCCCGCTTTTGTACCAGCTGCAACCGCAGCCCTCAATAAGTCACCTGTAGAGAGTTGAACAAGGTTAAAACTCTCTTCCAATAATCGTGCTTGCGTGCCTTTTCCGGCACCAGGCGGGCCAAGAAAAACCAATACGACGGGTAAAGACGTCGTCGTTTTTTCGTTCATCTTTGCTTCCTTCACAGACTTTGGTGGCTTTCAATTAAATCTTCCACGACACCGGGGTCTGCAAGTGTTGATGTATCACCCAGTGTGTCGAAGTCATTTCCGGCTATTTTGCGGAGAATGCGTCGCATAATTTTTCCAGATCTCGTCTTTGGCAATCCCGGCGCCCATTGAATGACATCAGGTGACGCAATAGGACCTATTTCCGTTCGAACCCAATTTCTTAATTCTTTCCGAAGCTCCTCTGAGGGATCAACATTGTTCATCAACGTAACGTAGCAATAAATGCCTTGTCCTTTGATTTCATGTGGATATCCAACAACCGCTGCTTCAGCAACAGCAACATGTGCAACTAGGGCACTTTCGACCTCGGCTGTACCCATACGGTGACCAGACACATTAATAACATCATCCACCCGTCCAGTAATCCAATAATCACCATCTTTGTCACGTCTACATCCGTCGCCAGAAAAGTAATATCCTTCATAGTCAGAAAAGTATGTCTTTTCAAATCTTTTATGATCCCCCCAAACAGTTCGCATCTGTCCTGGCCAACTATTCTTTAGACACAAAACGCCCTCAACATCATTATCCGACAGCTCTTCGCCTGTTTGTGGATGCAGTACGACCGGCTGCACACCAAAAAATGGCTTCATTGCAGATCCTGGTTTAAGCGCATGAGCACCCGGTAATGGTGTTAGAAGGTGTCCACCAGTTTCGGTTTGCCACCATGTATCAACGATAGGGCATTTGCCTTTGCCGACGACGTTATAGTACCAATTCCATGCTTCTGGATTGATTGCTTCTCCAACAGTGCCAAGCACTCGAAGATGACTTAAATTACTTGCCTCAACAAATTGCGTGCCTTGCCCCATTAAAGCACGAATTGCAGTTGGCGCGGTATAAAATTGATTGACTTGATGTTTTTCACAAACTTGCCAAAAACGACCAGCATCTGGAAAAGTTGGAACGCCTTCAAACATGATTGTCGTTGCACCATTTGCCAGTGGACCATAAACGATATAACTATGGCCAGTGACCCAACCAACATCAGCGGTACACCAGTATGTGTCACCGTCATGATAATCAAAAACAAATTCATGGGTCATCGCAGCATAAACAAGATATCCTCCGGTTGTATGAACTACGCCCTTGGGTTGTCCAGTTGAACCTGACGTATAGAGAATAAAAAGCGGATCTTCGGCGTTCATTTCTGCGGGGGGTGAATGTTCATCAACTTCAAGAATCATTTCATTATAATCAAAATCACGATTTTCAACCCTCGTAATTTCACTGCCGGTTCGGCGAATGACAAGACTCTTGCATGGATGAGAAATACGCAAGAACGCCGCGTCAACGTTCGCTTTAAGAGGTGTTTTCTTACCTCCCCGAGGTGCTTGATCTGCTGTGATTAATACCTTTGCGTGACAGTCATTCACTCTTGTGGCAAGAGCATCTGGGGAAAATCCTGCAAAAACAATTGAATGCACTGCTCCAATTCGAGCACAGGCTAACATGGCAAATGCTGCTTCAGGAATCATTGGTAAATAAATGACGATTCTATCCCCTTTTTTGACACCCATGGCCTTGAGAATATTTGCCATTTTACAAACCGCAGAATGAAGCTCCTCATAGGTGATGTGCTGAGCAGCTTCATTCGGATCATCTGGCTCAAAAATGATTGCAGTTTGGTTTGAGCGTTTCTTTAAATGTCGATCAATACAATTCGCTGCTACATTGAGTGTACCATCCGCAAACCAATTAATAGAAACTTCGCCCAGTTTAAAATTAATGTCTTTAACTTCGGTATAGGGCTTTATCCAATCTAAACGTTTGCCATGTTGATCCCAAAAGCCATTCGGATCTCGAATCGAGTGAGCATACATTTTCTCATATTGATCGGCATTAATATGGGCATGAGATATAATTTCCGAAGATGGAGAATAAGTTAGCTCTTTGTCATTTTTGGATTGATCAGAAATTGTCATAAGAATACTCCCTTCAATGATATTTTTGTTCTACCCGGATTGATATGCCAAAATTTATCCATTTAGTGAATTATCTGAATTCCTTTCAAAGGCAACCCCTGCAAATGGAAAGCTTTTGCCAGTAAACTTAGGCTTGAGTCTGCAGATTATTTTTCTAAACATTAACAAGTAATTTCTTGCTATAAGTCAATAGAGCTCCAACGACCTTTCATTTGTTCATAAACGATTTTATTTCATCTGCCTGATTTTACTTTGTACCTCGGGTCGTCTTTATTGTATCCATGATCATCCTTGACTATTTCCAAATATTCTTGTCGTTTCAAGTAAAAGGAAGTTAAATATAACAGATTGTTTGTAAAGAACAAATTGTGAAAGGTTTTCGCGGGCGAATGTTATAGATCAAACAAAGAAATCATTGAATTAAGCGACATCTTAATCAATGTTGTTAAGCAAAAGACTTGAGTGAATTTATGGGATGTGACTTACCATCAATATAAAGTGTCTGTGCTCACAGAAAGTTCAAAAATTTCAGGCCTTATGGCTTTGATGTTGCTCTATTTGTTGGCAATTTTAATTGCGGTATAGAAGAAAAACGTCATTTAGCTTCTTTTAATCCAATGCAAAATTATCCTATTTTCTAGGTCAAGCTTTTGTTTTTGCTAATTAAATACTTGATACGATATTTGTGATTAACGTATACAGATTTATAATTTATTGAGTCTGTTGTAGAAAATAAAATTGTTGATAAAATTTGAGCAGTTGATGGCATTGATTTACTTTTCTTTGATCGCTTTTTGCGCAGGATAATTTGTGAAACGATACAATATTCATTCGCTCGTATAATTCTTTTTATTCGGAGAACAAACATATGAAATTTCTAACTGGTACCGTCATTTTTGGAATTTCCTTCGCTTTTGCATTGGAAGTTGCCGCTACAGAATGGAATGCTTCGCTTTGGGGTAAACGTCGTGCATTTACTGAGCATGTTGAAAAGCTTGCGGAGTTGGTCGATCAAAAAACCAACGGTGAATTTAGAATAAATATTAGTTATGGCGGTTTATCAAAGCCTAAAGAGAATCTTGATGGAATTTCAATAGGAGCTTTTGAAATGGCTCAGTTTTGCGCTGGTTATCACCGTGATAAGAATCGTCTGATAACAGTTTTGGAATTACCATTCTTGGGTGTTGTAAGTCTTGATGAAGAAGTAGCAGTCAGCCACGCAGTTTACGAGCATCCAGCTGTTATAGAAGAAATGGCGCAGTGGAATGCAAAATTGCTCATGACGTCGCCAATGCCTCAATATAACATTGTAGGTACTGGGGAGCCTCGTGATACGATTGCAGAAATGCAAGGTATGCGTGTTCGGGCTACAGGTGGTTTAGGTCAAGCATTTAAGGCTGTCGGAGGCGTGCCAACTTCAGTTCCTGCGCCTGAAGCTTATCAGGCTATGGTGTCGGGTGTTGTTGATACTGTTGCCTTTGCACAGCATGCACATCTTAGTTTTGGAACGATAAACGAAGCGGACTGGTGGACAGCGAACTTAAATCCAGGGACTGTAAATTGTCCGGTTGTGGTAAATATTGATGCTTTTGAGGCGTTATCAGATGATCATAAAAAGGTGTTAGGTGAAGCACTTGAAGAAGCAATTGATCATTATCTTGATAACTATGCTGAACTATTGAAACGATGGGACGATGTACTAACCGAGAAAGGCGTAACAAAAGTCGAGATAACGGATGATGTTATTGATGAATTTCGTGCAGTTGTTGCAGATCCGATAAGGCAGAAATGGATTGAGGATATCGCATCACAAGGTTTGCCCGCCCAAGAATTGTACGATCTTGTAATGAACACCTTAGAAAGAGTTCGTGGAGGAAGTTAGCGTAAAAACAACAATAAAGATCAAATTACAATTGTTTAGTAGACGAGATTGAGTTGAATGAGAGTTTAAGTTGTGGTTAAGTCCTTGTCTGTGTTGGAAGATAGGTCGCCAGTTAGCCGTATTGACCTCAAGTTAATGAAGCTTGAGAGAGTATTTGCAATGACCAGCGGTCTGGCGATATTCGGTTTAATTATCATGGCTGTAATTTCAGTTGCCGGGAGGAACCTTTTTAACCGTCCATTGATCGGTTATGTTGATTGGGTTGAAACGGCAATGCCGTTAATTGCTTTCATGGGAGTTGCCTATGTTCAACGTGAAGGTGCTCATATTCGAATGGATATGTTTGTTGGACAACTTAATGGTCGATTGCTTTGGTTGGTGGAATTAGTGGGTGTCATTCTCATATTTTTGTTTATGGCGGCACTAGTTTGGGGTTCATGGGCGCATTTTGAAAGATCGTTTGATTGGAACGCGCCATTTTGGAGTAGGGATAGTACAATTGACATTGGAATTCCTCTGTGGCCGGCTAAGATTTTGGCACCAATAGCATTTGGGCTATTATGTTTACGAACATTGATACAGATTTGGGGTTATGCAGTTGCGTTTTTTTTGAATATTGATCGTCCTGCTGCTGTTCCTTTAGCAAAAGATATCGCCAAACAAGTAGTATCAGAAACGGATTATCTTAGCGGAGAACCGAAGTAGTAATGGATCCGCTTACTATTGGTCTCTGGGTTACTGCTGGTCTGCTCATTTTGGTTATTCTAGGGATGCGAGTGGCTTTCGCAGCTGGTCTTGCTGGTCTAGTGGGCCTCATCGTTGTTTTTTGGGCAAAGAAGCAGTTTGGAATTGAACACCTCGGCTGGGCTATAACTGTTGGTATAAAAACCGCAGGTCAAGTACCGCATTCTAAAGTTGCCGCTCAAGCATTAAGTCTTATTCCGGTTTTTATTTTAATTGGTTACCTTGCTTATTTCGCTGGATTAACAAACGCGCTCTTTGAAGCTGCTAAACGTTGGATTGCTTGGGTGCCGGGAGGGTTAGCAGTTGCGACGGTATTTTCGACCGCAGGATTTGCTGCCGTTTCCGGCGCATCAGTTGCAACGGCTGCTGTTTTCGCTCGTATTGCAATTCCAGAGATGCTGACGATAGGTTATAATAAACAGTTTGCAGCTGGAGTTGTGGCCGCAGGAGGAACATTAGCCTCACTCATTCCGCCATCAGCAATTCTTGTCATTTATGCGATTATCGTCGAACAGGATGTCGGTTTATTGTTGCTAGCCGGCTTTCTTCCAGGCGCGTTTTCAGCGCTCATTTATGGTATAATTATTGTTAGCATTGCGGCTGCATTTAAGACGGTTGGGCCATCAGTTCGGGGTTTTTCTTGGCGTGACCGCTTTGAAAGCCTACCAGCTGCTTTGCCAATTGTTGCGGTAGTTTTCCTCATTATCGCGTTTGTTTACAATCCTTTTGGAGATAGTCTCGGAACACCGTCCGAAGGAGGCGCTCTTGGTGCTTTTATTGTGTTTTGCATGGCTATTTTTCGTGGAATGCGATGGACGCAATTTAAATCCGCATTATTAGAAACTGCAAAACTAACGGTAATGATATTCACGATTATATGGGGCGTGTTGATCTATGTTCGGTTTTTGGGTTTCGTGAGTCTGCCGAGAGCCTTTTCGGACTGGATTACCTCTTTAGATATGTCGCCACTGTTGATCTTAGTGATGATTTTATTGGCTTATGCAATTCTTGGAATGTTTATGGATGCTATTGGAATGTTATTGTTGACATTGCCAGTGGTTTATCCAGCAGTAATGGCACTTAATGGTGGGGAGTTTGTATCTGTTCAAGATAGTGTTTTTGGTATGTCTGGAACGATGTGCGCGGCTTGGTTTGGAATTCTTGTTGTGAAAATGGCTGAGTTTTGCTTGATTACGCCTCCAATTGGATTGAATTGCTTTGTTGTTGCTGGTGTTCGCGAAGACCTTTCCGTTCAAGATGTTTTTAAAGGCGTGATTCCATTTTTTATTGCAGATGCCATTACAATTTCGCTTCTTGTTGCGTTTCCGATGATTGTTCTTGCGTTGCCACTACTGGCAACTCAATGACACAATGATAGCCATCATTTGATTTGAATTGGTCAATAAATTGGTAATTTCTCCCGGAACTGTGACTAATGTTAGGATATGGTGACTTGCAGCAAAAATCTTTGGTTGTTTGTTGAAAGATTATCTTGTGAGGCACTTACAAAACTCTATATTTAAGCGAATTTTTCCCGCTTTCGGGCATTTTGCTGAAAAGCAAAATGGACATGTCGCATCTCTTCATCTATGAAAAAAAGAAATAACAACACATAGAGGAAATCACCACATGTCCTTATTTTCATTTATATCACATCTCTGGAACCGATGTTAAGGGGAATGATGCCCTGCGTTGAGCACGGAACTCGGCCCTTTGAATGAAAAGCACCAACGCTTTGTCGCCGCCCTTGATCTGCAACCGGTCGAAACGTTCTTTCGCACTGACCGTCATCGGCACGGACGCCCACAAAAAGATCGTTATGCTCTGGCACGTTCCTTTATCGCCAAGGCCATTTGGGACATGCCCACCACCCGGGATTTGATTGATCGGTTACCGTGTGACCCCACCTTGCGTCGTCTCATGTGGGTGGGAGCGTGTTTCGGCTTTTGCGAGTGAATCACCCTTTTCACGGGCGTTTGCCTGGTGTGCGGAGACATCCCTCCCTGAGCAGATGCACAAAGCATTGATTCAATGGGCGTAC
>JAPORV010000077.1 GCA_026710055.1 Aestuariivita sp. | reverse complement strand
AGGATCATCGCAACGCCGCCCAACACTCCGTCAACTGGCGGTTCACAACCGACGGTGCCCGCATCAAACTCAAGTCCCTCTACCCATCAATACAACAAAAATAGTATACTAGTAGTTCCAGCATATCACCGGTATCCTTGGGGATGAGCTTGCGGGCAACATTGCTCCGGGATCGCCTTGATTCAATGAGACCTTCCGCGGCAAGCGTTCTGAGCGTCTTACAGAACGGCGTGCGGGACGCACCCAGTTTGGTCGCCATGCTCACCTTGTCGATGCGGCCAACCAACTGTAGGTAAACTTTGATGATCATATCCTGGATCTGGCTGGCGATCTGCTCGTGCAGGGAATATTTTTCGATCCGAACCGGACTGTCAAAGTCCATTTTTTCTTCCCCCAAATCTTCCTCCCGTTATTGTCACGTCGCAGTTGCATTATAACAGGAGTCTTGCGCAACTTGATTCTTGAAAATTATATACATTATAATTTAAACATAATCAAAATTGGTTTGAAGGGTATTCCGAGCGCAAACGCACAACGCTACTTTGATCCTTTATTAATGACGGAGTGATAAAGATGAACACGCAAAGAGCCGCCATGGCGGTCGGCGACGCAGGGGGGATCAGCGCAGAGCTGGCGGCCAAAGTGATCGCGGATCCCGAAAGCAACGCTGGCGATCTCATGGTGATCGGAGACCATCGTCTGCTTCTGCGCGGTGCCTCTGAAGCGGGTATCAAGATTGATCTGCCAGTGGTGACGCCTGCGGAGGTTGACAGTGGCCTTCCCGAAGGCAGCTTTATAGTCGATCTCGGCAATTGCGATCCACAAAGCACGCCCATGGGGCAATCCAGCGTCGAGGGCGGGCGGGCATCGGTCCAGAATTTTCGCGCCGCCCTATTGACGGCCAATGTGGGCTATGCCGATCTGGTATTCTTCACGCCATTTAATAAGCACGCCATGCGGCTGGCAGAACCGAGCTATATTGATGAAATCGGCTTCATCAACGTAACGATCCAATCGCCAGAGAGCGGGCGCGAATTCAACGTGCTAGATGAGGTTTGGAATGCGCGGGTGACCTCGCATATCCCGTTGCGCGAGGTTGTGACCCAAGTGACCGAACAACGCATCTTTGATAGCCTGCTCTTAACCGACAAGGTCATGCGCGGCGCGGATTTGGGCCAGCCCAGGATCGGCGTGGCGGCGATGAACCCCCATGCTGGGGACGGACGGAATTTCGGGACAGAAGATGAAGACGTGATCCAGCCAGCTGTGGACCGCGCCAAGTCGCACGGGCTGGCAGTGACCGGCCCGATACCGTCGGATACCGTCTTCGTGCGCGCCATGCGCGGTGAATTCGACGCAGTGATGACAATGTTTCACGATCAGGGCCAAATCGCAATGAAGCTCATCGGGTTTGATCGTGGGGTCACGCTGATCGCCAACTACCCGTTCCCGATTGTCACCCCGGCTCACGGCACGGCCTATGACATCGCGGGACAGGGCATCGCTGATCTGGGTGCCACCCGCAATGCCGCCAATTTGGGCCGCAAGCTGGCAAAACTGAACGAACGGTTTTTCGATCTGTCCACTGCACCGCCTTTGTCGGCGCTCTTCGCAAAGGCGATGGCAGCCGAATTTAATCCATAAAAAGAATCCGTTAGCGCCTAAGGAGGAGAGGAGCGTGATGAATTTGAACCAACCGCGAGAGCGTTGAGCTAACTCGGTCCGCGAAATCCCTCCCGAATCCAACACTATATTCATATGTCGGTCACGGTCAAAATTGTGTGGAACGTTTCGGTTCTTCTTCGGAAGAATCATCGTCTCCGCTCCGCGTTCGGCGAGGTTCGTAAGCAAAGCGTCCAAGTCAAAGGCCTTGTCACCGATCACCCTCCCACATGCAAAGCCCTCAAGACGGTCAGGCATTGCCACGAGATTGTGGCTCTGGCCCGATAGAACAACAAAACGAATCAGTTTTCAACCGCATCCGTGAGCGTCAACTATCTTGTTTGTTAGATCAACTTTTTGCCGACCGATGCCTTCGTATGATCCCGTTTTTCGGATCTGGACGCCTTTGCCTGCATGATTGTCACATTGATTGATACATCGAAATCATCCAATAAGATGTTAAACTTACCCTCAAAAAGACCCTTCTGGACCTACCGGCGAAACCGTCAGAGTACGGCCTCAAGAAACAACCGATTATCACCGTCCTCTCGGGATCCGTCGCCTTTCCCGAAAGAAGCGATTCGATCCGTGTTCATTGTTCTGCTCTCTTAATCGTCTCACATCCCCTCTTTTCCGGGCAACTCTGAGAGTGAATTGAACAGAAATTCAGAAATGTTCAAAAGCAGATGTCCACGAGCCCTAATGGAGGAAGAGGTACGATGCGCCAGTTTTATGTAACCAACTTTGCCAAAAGGACCGACGATGTTCTCGCACTTGCTGTGCAGTAGACCGTTGCTATTGCGCGTTACGGCAAGCGCCGCTTTGTGGTTTTCTCCACAGAGAAATTGGAAGCTCTCTGTCATGGTACAGACAGACGTACGGTCTATCATGTGGATGATTGGGACGATGTCGAAGCCTCGCAACTTATGACCGAGTTACATGCCAGCATTGATCATGACTAACAGAAGACATCCAAAGATCGGGTAAGTCTGGCGATGTCCTTACTTTTGTTCACATGAGGCCGTTGCGGGTTGGATTGAGAGTGCGAAATTGAGGCCGGCGGTGGTGTCATCGCTGACAACCTAAAAAGATGGTTAAGCCGTTGTGATGCTGGCACCGCTGACAACATTGGAGCTTGAGAGAAACGCCTTTGCTGTCGACGTTCCAGACACCGAATTGCGGCGTGCTGGTCTCATTTCGACCGTTTGGGCATGGGGCATTGCCAACAAATACGATGTTGACGCCTACATGCGTAGTTAGTGTCTGTTAAAAAAACCTAAACTCGCTGGTAAAATAATAACAAAGCTAATATTTTTTTGATATAGTTTGTGCCAATGATATTTATTACATTCTAAAGAGCAAATAAAGAACTTTGATTTGACCAATACTTTGGATTGTGCATAACACATAAAGATTATGCCCACGCAGTTTACAAAACAATTTACGCAGCAAGAACCAATCCCAGAAGAGGGAATAGCTGCGGCTTTAGCTGTTATGCGTCACGGTCGCCTACATCGATATAACTTGCTTGATGGTGAATTGGGAGAAACTGCCTTATTAGAGCAGGATTTTGCAAAAATGACTGGCGCGAAATTTTGTGTTGCGGTTGCTTCCGGTGGATATGCTATATCAATTGCGTTGCGGGCATTAAATGTCGGATATGGCGATACTGTGCTGACAAATGCTTTTACTTTAGCACCTGTGCCAGGAGCAATCACGGCAGTGGGTGCGGTGCCAGAATTCGTTGGCGTTACGCCAAGTCTTGTCATTGATCTTGATGATCTTAAGGCAAAAATCAATAAAAGTCGTGTTCTTTTGCTTAGTCATATGCGAGGTCATATCTGCGATATGGATAAACTTGCTAACATCTGTCGTGACGCAAATGTAAAAATTATTGAAGATTGCGCTCATTCTATGGGAGCAACTTGGGATAACACGCCATCGGGTTGTCATGGCAAAATCGGGTGTTATTCTTGTCAGACCTATAAGCACATCAATTCCGGTGAAGGTGGTTTGTTAATCACAGATGATTGCGATATTGCGGCTCATGTAGTTATGTTAACTGGTTCGTATATGCTATATGGAAGACATCTTGCCTCACCACCGCTAGATATTTTTGATAAATTTAAGTTCGTAACCCCAAATCTTTCTGGGCGGATGGATAACCTGCGTGCTGCAATTTTACGACCGCAGTTACGCTCATTGTCAACAAAAATTGTGCGGTGGAATGAACTATATCATCGTGTCGAAGCTGGACTAAGGGGTATTGTTGGATTGAATGTGATCGAGCGGTCAAAAAAAGAGCATTTTGTTGGTTCTTCAATTCAATTCTTATTACTTGATTGGTCATCAAAGAAAATTGAAAATGTCGTTAGGCGTTGTGCGGACCGAGGTGTCGAAATAAAGTGGTTTGGTTCAGTAGAGCCAATCGGGTATACGTCAAAATACTATGATTGGCAGTATACGTCTACCACCCGGATGCCTAGCAGCGATCGTGTGCTTCATGGTTTGCTTGATATGCGTTTGCCGCTGACTTTCAATCTTGATGATTGTGATTTGATTGCTCAAATTATTCGGGCTGAGGTAACCGCCGCATACAGTGAAAATTAAAGCGATTTATTTTACAGAAAAGTTATGTATTCTGTAAATGGATGATTGGTTAAAAGTAGCAATTCCCGCTAACTCGGGTGAATAATAACAAGTATCATTTGAACTCTAAGTCATTGAGAAAACTAGAAAAAAATGTTCTAAAAATAACATTAAAGTCTCAATTTTGGTGCAGAAATTTTACGAAAAATAATTTTTTTAAATTGCGTAAATATATGAAAATAAAAGAAAAAATATTCTAGCGGGAATTGCTGGGTTGAAAGTAAGTACTGATCTGATTAGGAATAGTTCAATTCATAAGATTCAAATCTTTTAGGGGAATGTAGGAAGTCTTTCATGTTCACATCTGTAATGCAATTTGATCTAGGCGAAGATGTTGGCGCAATACAAAAGATTGTGCATCGGTGGTCACAAGAACGGGTTAAGCCAATGGCAACTAAAATTGATGCAAGCAATTGTTTCCCAGAAGAATTATGGGCTGAAATGGGTGAGCTTGGATTATTAGGAGTTACTGTTGAAGAAGAATTTGGCGGTATTGGTTTGGGGTATTTGGCGCATGTATTAGTCATTGAAGAGTTGGCAAGGGCGTCAGCGAGTGTAGCGTTGTCCTATGGTGCTCATTCAAATTTATGTGTGAACCAAATTCGATTGAACGGAACTGTTGAACAAAAAAGTAAATACCTTACTGATTTGATCTCAGGCAAACATATTGGCGCTTTGGCAATGTCTGAAGCGGGAGCCGGGTCAGATGTTGTTTCAATGAAATTACGTGCGGAGAAACGTAATGATCATTATCGATTAAACGGCAACAAATACTGGATCACTAACGGTCCAGATGCAGATATACTGGTAGTTTATGCCGTGACAAACCCTAAATTAAAGTCAAGAGGAGTAACCGCATTTATTGTTGAGAAAGAAATGTCAGGATTTTCAACATCCGCTCATTTTGAAAAGCTCGGTATGCGAGGATCAAACACGGCTGAGTTGATTTTTGATGATGTTGCGGTTCCCTTTGAGAATGTTCTCGGGAATGAGGGTTGTGGGGTTGAGGTGCTAATGTCAGGTCTTGATTATGAACGTATCGTTCTTGCTGGAATTGGCACTGGAATTATGGCTGCCTGCTTAGATGAAGTTATGCCTTACATTGCTGAACGTCGTCAATTTGGTGAACGCATTGGTAATTTTCAACTAATGCAAGGCAAGATCGCTGATATGTATACTGCGATGAATTCGGCTCGCGCTTACGTGTATGAGTGTGCCAAGGCTTGTGATCGTGGAGAGATCACCCGGCAAGATGCAGCGGCATGTTGCTTATATTCGTCTGAGGCTGCAATGAGGCAAGCACATCAAGCAGTGCAGGCATTGGGCGGGGCGGGTTTTTTGTCTGATCATCCAGTGAGCCGAATTTTTAGAGATGCTAAGCTTATGGAAATTGGTGCTGGTACATCGGAAATCAGGCGAATGCTTATTGGACGAGAACTAATGGCGGCAACCATTCAATAAAAAATATTACTTTGATATCATGATTTGAATTTACGGTTGAGGTTCTCATTTTCGGATTCTCCAAAATATCGTATAAATCCGCAAAATTGATGTTCGAATGAATTTTACTTAGAGTTCAAATTTAAACGCTTAAATGACCTTAGGGACGAGAGCGCGGTATAATGTAATCACACTATAACTTGTGAAGCTTAAAATTCGGTTCAGTGATCAGATGAAATGTTCAATTTGTTCTGCGAATTGGTGATTGACGGCCAGATTGATGAATAATTTATTTTTTGGGGTCATCGGAAAACAATTATGAAATTATCTTCTAATGCTATCGTTGGATCAGAATCTTATGGTGCTAATCGAACAGCAAATTTGCGGGCATTGGAGCAAGTAACAATGGCAGCTGAGTTGGCACGGCTCGGTGGTGGAAAAGCATCTCGTAAGCGGCATGAAGCCCGAGGGAAACTATTACCAAGGCGCCGAATTGCTAACTTACTTGATCCAGAATCATCATTTTTGGAAATAGGTGCTACGGCTGCGCATGGAATGTATAATGGCGATGCGCCCTGTGCAGGAATAATTGTTGGTGTTGGCCAGATTCATGGACGTAATGTTATGGTGGTATGTAATGATGCAACAGTTAAGGGGGGTACATACTATCCCATGACGGTCAAGAAGCATCTGCGCGCACAAGAAATTGCCGCCGAGAATCATTTGCCATGCATTTATTTGGTAGATTCAGGTGGTGCTAATCTCCCTAATCAAGATCAAGTATTTCCGGATAGAGATCACTTTGGGCGAATTTTTTATAATCAAGCAAATATGAGTGCGAAAGGAATTGCTCAAATCGCTGTTGTTATGGGGTCGTGTACCGCGGGTGGAGCTTATGTGCCAGCGATGTCGGATATGGCTATCATTGTTAAAGAACAAGGTACAATATTTCTTGCTGGTCCGCCGTTGGTTAAAGCTGCAACGGGTGAGGTCGTAAGTGCAGAAGATCTTGGGGGAGGAGACGTACATACCCGATTATCGGGTGTAGCAGATTATTTGGCGGAGGACGATAGTCATGCTCTCGCACTAGCACGGCGAGCAGTATTGAATTTGGGACAAGGCGGAAAACTCGAAAATCAATTACAATCATCAGAAGAACCTGATTACGATCCAGAAGAATTACTCGGTGTAGTTCCGGCAAACTTTCGAATGCAGTATGATATTCGCGAAGTTATTGCCCGAATTGTTGATGGCTCACGATTTGACGAATTTAAACTGCGATTTGGTGATACTCTTGTTTGTGGTTTTGCCAACATAAAGGGTCAACTTGTTGGAATCATTGGTAATAACGGTGTCGTTTTCAGTGAAGCTGCCCAAAAGGGTGCACATTTTATAGAAATTTGTTCGCAGCGAAAAACGCCGTTGATTTTTTTACAAAATATTACGGGTTTTATGGTTGGCAAAAAATATGAAAATGAAGGAATTGCACGACATGGGGCAAAAATGGTAACAGCTGTTGCGACAACCTCAGTGCCTAAAGTTACAATGCTTGTTGGGGGTTCATTCGGTGCTGGAAATTATGGTATGTCAGGTAGAGCGTATCAGCCGAGATTTCTGTGGACGTGGCCGAATTCCCGGATTTCAGTTATGGGCGGCGAACAAGCAGCCGATGTTTTGACTTCTGTTCGACAGTCAGCAATTGAAAAGAAAAAGGGTACTTTGTCTGTCAAGCAAGCGTCAGCATTTAAAAAGAAAACTATCGAGATGTTTGAGACTCAATCTCATCCTCTGTATGCATCTGCACGGCTTTGGGACGATGGCATCATTGATCCTCGAAAGAGTCGTGATGTGCTTGCTTTGTCATTGCGTGTTACAGCCAATGCCCCAATTGAAGAAACGCGTTTTGGTGTGTTCAGGATGTAACCAAACGTACTGTTCCACTAGTAATTTTGCGTTACATCAAAAAATACGAAAATAGCGCTAAGATTTCCTAAACTAGCGTCTGTAAAAAACCTAAAAATCAGTATTAAAACATTGAAAAAGTTGACTCTTTTGTCGTTTTTCTCTGGCGAAGATTGCGGGTATTGGGGACAATATCAGCAATTACACCCAAGATTTGCCCCAAATCAGCAAATCTTCGCCAGAATCTCTCGAACGAAAAGTCACATTATGCGCACATCCTTCGCAATACAACCCCTTCTTGGTAATACCGCCACCCGTCAGCTCACCTTCGACCCTAACTCCCGCGATGATACCGAAGTTCTCTGCTATGCCTGACAGGCCTTATGGTGTCATCGTGACGCCCGTGACACGGGTTCCGGGTCTGATTGAAGCGTATCACAGCCAGCAGGTTGATCGCGAGAATGGTCGCCCTG
>JAPORV010000302.1 GCA_026710055.1 Aestuariivita sp. | reverse complement strand
CTTTTGATGAAACACCGCCAGCGCCGACAGGAGGCCATCTTTTAAGGTAATGGACCGGGTACGACGCTCATCGGGAAGCGCGGCAAAGGAGGTGCCCACACTCTTGAGCAACCCTGGCATTGATAGATATTTTCGGAAAGACTGTTTCATGAATCTGCTCGCTTTTTATGATTGTTGCGAACATTTTAACATATTCAACTCAAAAGTCACCGAAGAATTTTTCTATCGAATTTTGTAAGCAATTGAAATGATTGAATAAAAAAAATTAGCGGGAATTGCTGGTTAATCTTCAGTGTTTCAGATTTTTAATTACGATATTTGCCTCTAGTGATGTTGCTAAAGACAGTAGCCTCGCTTGAGCAACTTCTCCATAAAGGGCCGTTGCTTGTTTAGGAATACCCAATTCTAAGATTTTCTTTTTGGGATACCAACGGAGTTGACCAATTGATACGCTGGATTGTATCCAAAACATTGCGCCAAATCGCATTGCCTTTCCGAGAATTTCGGCTTGCAATTGTTCTTTTTTCTCTAGAAGGTCAGATAGTTCTTCAAAACGTGTGCCTTCTCGACGGTTTCGATAGCGATGTAGCAGTGCTAACCCAAGAAAAACTCTCTCAGAGTGCTTTAAACCCCCAAGATTTGCGCGTGTCGCATTATCAAAACATGTCTCTGCTCGATAATCTGGATGTGCACGCCAACTTACGTCATGTAGCAAGCAAGCGGCTTCGATAAGGCGCATTTTTGATTGAGGTAAGTTTCGAAATAGAGGAAGGACAAATTCAAAAAGGGTTTTTCCAAAACCAGGTATGCGTGCATCTTTCATTTCTGCAAATCGACAAGCTTCAATTAAGGGGTCCAGATGTCGCAATTGCTCTGGCAATTGTTCGTACATCATGCCTTCACGAATACCATAGCTTGATAATGTAATGTCTCTAGGTCTAAATGTTCGAATTAATGTTTTTAATATTTCAATTGCATATGGTACCATTGAAACTCTTGCATGAGACAGACCACAAGCCAATCTAAGATTTTCGTGATCATTTACTTCAATGAATTTAGCAGTCGCGGATATTGATTTGGGCGACATACGATATTCATGCAAAACATGTAGTGGATAACCACGCCGCTCCATGTCAATTCTGGCAATAGCCCGCCACGAACCCCCAACAAGAAACAAGCGATCCCGTTGTGGTCCCATTTTTCGAAAAAGATCTTCCATTGTTTTTTTGATGAATGCGAGGCGCTCCTTTTTCCCTCCCCTTAATGTTTGAAGTTTTAACGGTCCGAGGCTAGATGTTACACCGCGACCAATACTACCATTATGGATTTCCGCGAGCTCCATTGAAGAACCGCCAATATCGCAAACAAGTCCATATGATCCCGGCCAGCCCAATAAGACGCCTTGAGCAGACAGCCGAGCTTCTTCTTCACCGGTAATGATCCAGAGCGAGATTCCTGTCTTTTTTTGAACCTCATCTCGGAACCTGTTGCCATCTTTTGCATCCCGCACCGCAGCTGTTGCAATGGCTGTTAGCGACGGCAAATTCATACCAATGGCGAGAAGCTGAAACCGTTTTATCGCATTGAGGGCGCGAACACGACCCTCAGCGTTTAGGTGCCCAGTCTTTGCCATTCCCAAGCCTAAACCGCACATTATTTTTTCATTAAAGAAATAAGCGGGGCTTCGCGCTGCTCCATCAAAAACAACCATTCGAACAGAATTGGATCCGACATCAACAACCCCAACGCGTGATAGAGATCGTGCTGGAGAATCAGTAGATAATGGTTGTCCAAACCCGTTTAATTTCTGTGTAGGCTCATACACTCTGCTAACTTTCATTTCGTTCAACTGGCATAGTTTCAATGCAAAGTTACAGTTGTTTACTATGCAGTATGAGTGAGCTTAGGGACGTCCGATGCTCCTGCCGAACCACGACCAGATAAAGACGGGTTTTCTAAAAAAAAGCGATGGCAATTAAATGCAAGTTCGCCTGCCTCCGCAACAGCTCGATTAAATTGCCCATCAGATGACATTATCCAACTTTGTGCAATATCAGCCAGATTGGCCGCAAGTATTTGACTGACAATTTGAGCCTTGACGGTTAAATTATGAATTTCAACTAATGATTCTACTCTTCGATTTAAATTTCGCCCCATCCAGTCTGCCGAAGAAATAAAGACACGCGCTTTTTTAGACGGAAGTTCAACGCCATTTCCAAAACACACAATACGTGAGTGTTCTAGGAATCTGCCTACAATTGACTTGACCCGTATGTTTTCACTAATGCCTTTTATGCCAGGTCTTAAACCGCAGATCCCGCGAATAACCAAGCTAATTTTAACCCCGGCCTGGCTGGCAGAATACAACGCATCAATAACTTCGCTATCTATCAATGAGTTCATTTTGGCCCATATTTCTGCAGGCCGCCCTGCTTTGGCATATCGGATCTCTTCTTCAATCATTTTAATGAGATTATTCTTTAAGGAAATCGGGGAGATCGAGAGATTTTCGAGGTTATTTGGTTTAGCGTAACCTGATAGGTAATTGAAGACTTTGGTTGCATCACGACCAAGCGTAGGATCACATGTGAAGAAACTCAAATCAGTATAAATCCTTGCTGTAATCGGATGATAATTTCCTGTACCGTAATGGGTGTAAGTGATGAGATTATGGCCCTCACGTCGCACAACCGTAGAAATCTTAGCGTGTGTCTTGAGATCCATGAAGCCATATACGACATGTGCCCCGGCACGCTCTAGTCGACGCGATTGGCGAATGTTAGCGGCTTCATCAAAGCGCGCCTTCAATTCGACCAATGCAGTTACAGATTTTCCTTCTTCTGCTGCTTCGCATAATGCTTCAACGATGGGGGATTCATTCGATGTGCGATATAATGTTTGTTTAATGGCTACAACATTGGAGTCACGAGCCGCTTGTTGTAAGAAGCGAATGACGATGTCAAATGTCTCGTAAGGATGCTGTAGTAGCATGTCTTTTTGACGGATTGCTGCAAACATGTTACCATCATAGTCTTGAACACGTTCTGGCACTCTCGGAATAAAGGATTTCCATTGAAGATCCGGCCTTTCGTCAAGAATAAGTTCGCGTAAATCGGCAAGGCCAATCATACCATTCATTTCAACAACTTCATCGTCATTCACTTGTAGCTGCTGTTTTACAAGTATTTTGAGTTTCTCAGGTGCACCTGCTGAATGAGTCATGCGAACAACTTCTCCGCGCCTTCGTCGCTTGAGCGCAACCTCAAATTCTCGTACTAAATCTTCAGCCTCCTCTTCGACTTCAAGGTCACTGTTGCGCAATATGCGAAATGCAAAATGTGACTTCACACGATAGCCGGGAAATAAGTGATCAATCTTCACTAACAATAGGTCTTCCATTGGCAAGAAACGATGTTCACCATTTCTTGCGGGAAGTCGTATAAACCTAGGAATTTGCGCTGGTATTGGAAGAAGTGCTTGTAACGTCTTTTTGTCCTTTTTTTGCTCAAGTTGCAAGACCAGAGAGAATCCATTATTCGGTAGGAATGGAAAAGGGTGTGCTGGATCAATTGCCAGAGGTGACAATACTGCGAAGACTTGCTGTAGAAAAAAGTCGTCAAGATGGCTATAGTCAGTTTCAGTTAATCTGTTGATATTTAGAATGGAGATGCCTTGTTTTTCCATATCAGCTTTTAGTGCTGCAAGAACAATCTGTTGCTTTGCTAACAGGTTACGCGCATCTTCATTGATGTGCACTAACTGCTCTGCTGCCGTTAAGCCGTCAATAGCGGGGGTGAAATTGCCAGCATGTGCGAGTTCACGTAAACCTGCAACACGTACAGTATAGAATTCATCCAAATTTGCAGCAGAAATCGACAAAAAGCGTAACCGCTCCAATAGGGGGACGCATGGGTTCTCGGCTTCCTCCAAAACACGCCAGTTAAATCCAAGCCAGCTTAATTCCCGATTAAAAAATCTATTTTGGGATTGCATATTGATTCCATTCACCTCTTGAGCTTCTGGAAAAGGCGATTTTAGGAAATCAGTTTGGTTCATAGCCGTTTAATATAGTAAAAATATAAAGACGTCATTTTCTGATTTTCTAAGAGTAGGTAATCAGTGTGACCCAAGTTGATGCTATGATGATATGAAACTTGGTTCATGGCGTCATTTCTTTGGAGAATTTGGTTTTTCAATTATCATAAAGTAAAAGAAAATTCAAGAACAAAGCAGATCTCGTCGCTTTTGAGTTCTAAAATAGAGTATGAGTCGAAAAAAACGTGATCAGTAAAAGTTTTTGTGATGAATCAAATATAATGGTTTTCTTATTGCCGTTACTGCACTCAAAATTTTCATGAACAGTAATTGTTCATTTTATGCAGTAGTTGGCTTACCAGAGGTACCGTTAATTTTCGATTTTGTGCAAGCGAGGCATTATCCAATTCTTCAACTATTTTTTGTGCTGCGTTAAAGGAGCGTTCCATATGAGCCACGAGATAAGGAATAACTGTTGGTTTTGGAATAATTTGGCGATCAACAAAAAGTTTTGCTAGAACCGCAGTTAATAACTCGTCGTCTGGCAAGCCCAAGGCAGCGACTGGAGTTGCTTCTATTCGGCTTTTGAGATCTTCTAAGCTAAGACCCCAGAAATTCACGTGGTTACGGCCAGTGAGTAGTAGTTTTTGTTGAGAAGCTGCACATAAATTAAACAGATTGAATAGCATTAACTGTGCGTCAATATTATCAGCTATTTTCGGAATATCCTCTACCGCAACTGGTTTGGTGACCAATTCAATGATATTCTGTTGTTCAATTTCGTCAGCCTGAATAATTTCGCCGTTGAATTGATTGGACCAAATATCAACAAGGTGAGTTTTTCCTGAGCCAGCTGGTCCAGTAATAACAAGATAAAGATTCTTATTTTGAAGGAAGTCGTCAACATGTGAGAGAGCAATTTTGTTGGAAGGTGCGACAAAGAAATTTTCTCGACTTAATGAAGTTTGATGTGAGAAATCTAGTTTCAATTGCTGGGTCATCATATCACGTCTTCGTTCTGATCCGATAATCCGCGATATAGACGGCTATCTTTATATTGTGTTACACAAAAGTTAATGATGACGCCAATGGCTGTTGCGATTGGTACGGCGAGTAATAAACCAATGAACCCAAATATTGCGCCAAAAACACTAAGAGCAATGAGTAACCAAATTGGATGTAAACCGATAGATTTGCCAACAAGCCTTGGCGTTAAAATATTTCCTTCTGCAATTTGTCCTAAAATGAAAACGCCAGCAACAAGCGATAAAGATATCCAATCACCCCAAAATTGAAATAATCCGAGCCCTATTGCTAGTGCACCACCAAGCAGTGCGCCGAGATATGGAATGAACGTAATAAGTCCAGCGAAGAATCCAACGACAAGTCCGTAATCCAACCCGACAAGCATCAGGGCGATAGCGTAATAGGTTCCTAAAATAAGGCATACTGTTCCCATTCCTCGAATGAAAGATGACATTTTGCGATCAATTTCTGCGAATAACTCTCGAATTATTGGTGCATGATCAAGCGGAAGAAGTGCGTCTGTACGTTCGATTAGCCTGTCCCAGTCGAGCAACATATAAACAGCCACAACTGGGACGATAATGAGAAGTACGAAGAAATTAAGAATGGATGCCGCTGAATTTAAGATTGGATGTAATAGCTTATCCGTCTGACTTTGAAGAAAGGCGCCGATTGAAAGCAGGCTTTGTCGGAGCAGTGAAGAGTCATCATGCAAAGTTGGGAATCTATCTGTTAAGAATTTTTGCAAGTCATTAAAGAGTTGCGGAGCTACGCTAAAGAGTTGCACCGTTTGTGATATCAGTGACGGGATTACCAGTAATGCCAAAACAACAAAGATCATCAAACACATCAGTGCAATAAGTGCGGTGGCAGCGATGCGTGATAGTCCAAAGTTTTCAAGTCGGTCAGCAATTGGGTCAAGAAAGTACGCAATTGCTCCGCCAATAACGAATGGCAGCAAAACATCGCCCAAGTACCAAAGAGTTAGTACAAAAACGAGCGTAAATGCACTCCAGTATTTAAATTGGTCTCGAATCGGGAGTGCCATCCTCCTGTTCTCCTTATTTTAAGTGTTTAATTTCTTGAGTAAGCCAATAAAATAATTTTGTTGATTACTGGCTAAAATTTTACAATAGATTTTATTGATATGTTCATACGGCGAATGATTAAAGAAAGAAAAATATTTTTTGCATCAGCAAATGACATTTTCAATTTTAAGAGTCTGAAAATACATAAAGGCACATGTTTTCAACATGTTCACTCAACCGAAATATGTTGGTGCCTTTTCTTCAATTTGGCGAAGATTGGCTGATTCGATGGAAATCTTGCGAAAAATTAAGAAGTTGCGCCAAATATCAAAAATCTTCGTCAGAAACACCTAACAAAAAAGTAATGTTCTTCGTAAGTTTAGTAGACAATTTAGGCTTTTAACAAGCAATACTTAGTTTAATGTTGGATAAGTAGAATTCAAATGATTTTGTGAAACATCGCCACGCAACCCCCAATTTTGATTTATAAACACAGTTTTAGCCATGGGCTTAACCCCATTCTGTCAATATGACCTCTACTCGTATAGTATTAATTTAAACCTTATGAAACCTGGGTTATGCTGCTTGTATTCTGTGTCTACATGACAGAAAAAGTCTTTATTAGTAAATTTTAAGGACAGGTAACCTATCCATGGTGCTGATATGGTGCACTCTTATATAAAATTTGATATTATTAGGAAAATTTCCTTACTTAGTACTCTTATTGTTAATTTTGTTCCAATTTGCAGATTTGATCTTTGATGTTTTAGGATTTATATTCCAAACATACATCTACAGGAATGAAATTATGCTGATTGATCTTTTTGCATTTGAAGGTAATGTCCGTAGCTTACATGTCATACTAGGGTTATGTTTAGGTCTTGTGTTTGGCATATCTGCACAAGCCTCAGGATATTGTTTAAGACGCGTAATTTCGGGCACACCGAGTCAGCGTGCGTCTGCTGGTGCAGTTTGGGTAACTAGCCTTGCTGTCGCGTTAATTGGAATGTTCTTCGCAAATTTCTTTAATCTCATCGCACTTGAAGCCCATCACTTTTTCAATCCGTCAGTGCCAGTCGTAGCCATTTTTACTGGCGGGTTGATATTTGGCGCAGGTATGATTTTGACGCGTGGATGTGTATCTCGTTTAACAGTGTTATTAGGCACTGGAAACCTCCGTGCATTATTTGTTCTACTTACCTTTGTGGTCACCGCTCATGCAACAATGAAAGGAGTTCTTACACCCGTTCGCGCTTCGCTCGGAAGTTTAACAGTAGACTTACCAGCTGTTTCTTTGAGTGCTCTACCATTACTTTTTCTTACGTTCGCAATCATTGCAGTCATTGCTGTTGTTTTGCTTATTCGTTTTACCCGACCCCAAGTGAGTCACGTTGGATTTGGTGCAGTTATTGGGCTTGTCGCCGTAGGTGGTTGGGTGGCAACAAGTAAATTGCTATTTGACGAATTTGATCCGTTACCAGTTCAGTCAGCAGCCTTTACATTACCTTGGAGCGACAGCTTATTTTGGTTAATTGCATCAACATCAATTCCTGCTGGCTTTGGCGTTGGCTTTATCAGCGGGGTATTGTCCGGTAGCTTTCTAAGTGCATCGTTTCGTGGTGAATTGAAGTTCACTTCATTTGCCACGCCAATACAAACATTTCGGTACCTCGCAGGTGGTGCATTAATGGGATTAGGAGGTGTCTTGGCAGGAGGTTGTACCGTTGGGGCTGGCTTATCTGGTTTGGCAACGGGAAGTTTCGCTGCATTTCTTGCATTGATTGCAATCATTCTGGGAGGCTGGATAACGACACATATTATGTCGCGTGGATATCAAGGTGCTGTAGCAGCAGCTTAAAAAGGGTCACAGTTTAGTTGCCGACGATGTCAAATTGAGTGTTGGGCGTAAGAGATAAATGATTGACTGGAACTTTTGAAAACGCCTTTAAATATCGACAGCAATTCCCGCTAGAATATTTTTTCTTTTATTTTCATATAGTTACGCAATTTAAAAAAATTATTTTTCGTAAAATTTCTG
>JAPORV010000075.1 GCA_026710055.1 Aestuariivita sp. | reverse complement strand
ACGGGTTCCGCTTATGCATATGTTCATATTTTGCCCACTATGTTGATGATGTGAGCTGATTTTGTTGAGAAATCGGCTTCAGGGGACTTGTATTCATTGAGCGATTGCTTAGTTCTAAATAACCCCTTCTTTCTCCATCCAAAAAAAATCTGCCGCTGACTTTTGCAAGTGGCTCCTTTATGTATAATTGCTCTTTGTCAACTTAGAACATAGAATTCCCTTATGAAAAATAACCCGATTTCATTTGCTGAAATATTAAAAAGTTCTCGGTAGGTAGGTGATTACGATAAGGATTATGAAAAATATAAATATAAATATACATAAGCAAAAGATTGCTTGGGATCATATGTTTGATTTAATTCGCAGATACAGCAACTGGGGTGACTGTTCTCGGGGAGAAAAAGATTATTTAAACGCTTGTTGGATGGAGCATTGGAAAGGGAGACCAAACGAGTTACTATCTGTAAATCTCAACATCAAAGAAAGCATTAAGGCATTTAAACTGAATTATGAGAAAATTCAGAATGATCTATTTGGAGAAAGAACATTAAACAATTTAGTTGAACAAGGAATAGAATCTGTTCACATCCCCGGATATTACGAAGCCGAGAGTTGTGTTAGAAAATATAACAAGAATATTTTTCAACTTGAAGATACTATGAAAACTATATTTTCGCATGGTTATTATTGTCTTTGTGACGGAAATATAGATCCAACTATGACGAAAACTGTCTTATTGAATAAATATAAAATACGCAATCATTCCCTTTCAAAAATATACAAAAAACTATCAGAAGTTGGATTGAAGACTACCCAAGAAGCAATGAAAGGACTCTACGAATGTAGTCAAAAAGACAAACTTGGTATTCAACTTCCTTGGGACTTATATCAATTTCTTAAATATACAGATAACAGTTTAGTTCAGTCTCGTTATTTCAATTCACTTGATCCAAACAAATATATTTTAATAATATTTTTCTTACCATTTTATATCGAACTATTGGACGATCTCAGAACCATGTGTTCTATACCCTATATCCAAAGAATTCAGAATGATATAGAAATCAGAAAAAAAGCAATTAACTTTCAAAAGCCTTAATAGACATCTGAATGAACAAAACTTAAAATCTGCAAAATTATGATTACAAGGTCATCACTATAGTATTTCGGAATTTGTAGTCCGGCTACAACGTATGTCCTGAAATATCAATTCATTCTGGAAAATTCGCCCATTCTTAAATATCGCCAAAATTAACGATATTGCCGGTTTTGATCATTTTACCAAACATCCGTATTTCACATCATATCATTGAAGTTTTGCCATATGTGACGGCTTTCTCTTGCACTGAAGACGCAATAGTGGGCTGGAATCCATGGTAAACGAGATTTTTCTGGCATATCCTGTTAAAAAAATCTCGGATGCCGCGATTAATCAGAAAGCAATATTGACGTTGACCTTGTATGTATATTATGGACATATACATCAGTAAATAATTTTTCTCGAATGTCAGGTTTCGATCAGGATCAGGTTAATAATTGTAAGAGCTTAAGAAAACATGATGTTAACCAGATAAAGGCTGGGGAAAGTTTTTTAATATCTTTAATGATTGTCCCAGATATGAAACACAGCGCTGAGGAAACGCGTTTGTACGCATTGGGTCAACTGACGACAGTCGGTTTTTACATATTAGCTTTACGCTGCGGAAAAAAGGAAAGCTTATTCGCGTGATTTCAGCACGTGTCATGAGTCATAAAGAACCAACCTTGTATGTCAAAAAAGCTAAAACCAATACCCGAATTTACGACCGAAGCTGAAGAGCGGGCTTTCTGGGAGCGTGAGGACTCTACCAGATATGTAGATTGGTCAACGGCCAAAGGTGTTCGCATGCCTAACCTTAAGCCACTCATCACCGCAATATGGCATAACGCCCGACCGACTGTTCTCATAAGCGTTGCTCTCCCCCGCCCCCCAGGCGCCAGGATGTCACAAAGGTGCCTTAACTTGGTCATCTCCCTGTACACGCCGTACCCACCGGGCCCCGTTTCGTAACAGAAACTCAGCGTTTCACCCTTCGGTGCAAGACGCGCGATCAGTCGCTGAAGCGCCGATTGGCGGTTGGCGATCGCGCCGCACCACTCAGAATCCGGCCGACCCGGCGTGGCAAGAGCCACAGCAATCGTGTCCCGATGGATATCCATGCCTACATACGCTTTGCACTTTGACATGACTGTCCTCCATTTTTTCGTTCTAAACAGAAACGAATGATCCGCCCAAGCATGATGAATGGGCGGAGCGGTCAATCCATAATGTCTAAGAATATTCGAAAATCGATGATAGCGAACAAACTGAAGATGCATAGTCTCGATTTGGGTCAGGACAACATCGAAAAGATCCGCGAACTGTTCCCCGGTTGCGTGACTGAGGCGCGTGATAAAGCGACAGGCATAGTGCGTCTGGCAGTGGACTTCGATCAGCTGCGTCAAGAGTTAAGCGATCAAGTAGTCGAAGGTCCGCAGGAGAGGTATCGTTTGGATTGGCCGGGAAAACGCGAAGCTCTTGCAATGGCGAATGCACCAATTACCAAGACATTGCGTCCCTGCCACAGAGAAAGCGTAGATTTCGAAACTACCAAGAATTTGTTCATAGAAGGCGATAACCTTGATGTCTTGAAATTAATGCAAGAAACTTATCTCGGGCAAATTGACGTAATTTATATTGATCCCCCCTACAATACTGGAAGCGACAAAATTTATAAGGACGATTTTGCAAAATCATCAAATGAATTCTTCTTGGAAACTGGGCAGATTGACCAAGAAGGTATTCCCGTGGTTTCCAACAAGGATTCGAACGGGCGTTTCCACTCTGACTGGTTAAAAATGATTTATCCGCGACTAAAGATTGCTCGGAATTTTCTTTCAGAATCGGGCGTGATTTTTATGAGTATCGGCGAAGCTGAGGTCAACAACTTAAAGACTATTTCTGACGAGATATTTGGAAATGCAAACTTCGTCTCTCAATTGACGCGCGTTGCGAAGCGGACATCAAATAAGGGAACTCATTTCCGACCGACAAAGGACTACATCTTAGTTTATGCGCGGAATAAAATGGAATTACCGGAGTTTGGCATTCCGAAGGCACGAATTAAGGCAGAATATAAATGTAAAGATGAGTCAGGTCGAATTTTTAAGAAAAGTGGAGCATCATTGTATCAACCGTCTCTCGATCCTCGGCCAAACCAACGCTATTATATTGAAGCACCTGATGGAAGTTTAATTATTCCGCCGGGCGATATTTTCCCAAAAGAAAAACGAGATGGTGCAAAAGTAAAACCACAATCAAAATTAGATAAGGTTTGGAGATGGTCTATTGATGCATACATCAAAAAAAAGCACTTGCTCATTTTCACAAAGGGTAATGATCGTAATCCTTTGTTAGACGAGAACGGTAACCAGTCAAAATGGAACATTTATCCGCGAGTTTATTTCGATGAAGATGCTAATTCCCTTCTTCATCCTGAAGACGTAATTTATGACTTCCCTAACTCTCAGGGTACTAAAGAAATTAAGGCATTTGGAATACCATTTAGCTTTGCAAAGCCTACAGGATTGCTAACCTTCTTAATAAATCTACTTCAAAAAGATGCTTGTATAATGGATTTTTTTGCGGGGTCGGCGACAACTGCACATGCGGTAATGAAATTGAATGCCGAAGATGGCGGCAATAGGTCTTTTTTTATGACTCAGCTGCCAGAACTTTGTGATCAAGAATCTGAAGCGGCGCAAGCGGGATATATGAATATTGCTGACCTTGCCAAGGAACGCATTCGTCGCGCCGGTAAGAAGATCCTTGAGGGCAAATGCCATCCCGACTGGAACCGTGATATTGGTTTCAGGGTATTGAAGGTAGACACGTCGAATATGAAGGACGTGTACTACCGCCCGGATGAACTGAGACAGTCCTATCTGATCGACACAGTTGAAAACGTAAAAAAAGATCGCGTAGCGGAAGATTTACTATTCCAGGTGCTGATCGATTGGGGCGTCGACCTGACATCGTCGATCCGCCAAGAGATAGTGCAGAACAAAACTGTTTTCTTTGTCGAGGACAACTCTCTCGTTGCCTGCTTTGACCTCAATATCACCGAGGACTTGGTGAAGGACTTGGCGGTCCATAAACCCTTGCGTGTCGTCTTTCGTGACAATGGGTTCATCTCGGACACCGTTAAAATCAACATCGAACAAATCTTCCACCAACTTTCGCCTGCTACTGAAGTCAGGTCAATCTGAGGCCAAACGTGAAATTCAATTTCAAGGTTCAGCCCTATCAGACGAAGGCGGTCAATGATGTGGTCGACTGCTTCGCAGGCCAGCCAGTGGCCTCTGGCCGAGCCTATCGCATTGACCTCGGCCGCAAGGCCCAAATCAGCGCTTTTGACGAAGGCTTTAAGAACGCCGACCTTGTCTTGACCGATGCCACTGTCATGGAAAATATTCACGCCGTTCAACGGCGATCAAACCTGCCTGTATCGCAATCGCTGACAGACTTTACGACCTTCAATGACAGCGGGAACCGCGTACCAGTTCCTGCAGCATACAAACGCAATGCGTTAACGGCAGCACGGGTTCACCTGGACGTCGAGATGGAGACCGGCACCGGCAAGACCTATTGTTATATCAAGACCCTCTTCGAGATGAACAAGCGGTATGGCTGGTCAAAGTTCATCATCATGGTGCCGTCGATCGCCATCCGGGAAGGAGTCTATAAGTCACTGAAGATTATGGCGGATCACTTTACTGAAAGCTACAACAAGAAGGCTCGGTTTTTCATTTATAACTCCAAGCACTTGCACGAGCTGGAAAGTTTTTCATCAGATGCGGGGATCAACGTGATGATCATCAACATCCAGGCGTTCAACGCACGCGGGAAGGATAATCGGCGCATTTACGAAGAACTGGACGATTTCCAATCGCGCAAGCCGATCGACGTGATCGCATCAAACCGGCCGATCCTCGTTCTGGACGAACCACAGAAGATGGAAGGCAAAGCGACAATGGAAGCGTTGCCGAAATTCAAGCCCCTGTTCATCCTCCGTTATTCGGCCACGCACCGTACACAGTATAACTGTGTGCACAGGCTGGATGCATTGGACGCCTACAACCAGAAACTGGTCAAAAAAATCGCTGTACGCGGTATCCATACCCGCGGAATTGCCGGGACCAATGCCTATCTCTATCTCGACAACATTGACATCTCAAAACGGGCACCCGTGGCACGGATCGAGATGGAGGTGAAACTGAGATCAGGTAAAATCAAACGCCAGTTGCGGCGGCTTGGTTTTCGTGATGATCTGTTCGTAAAGTCGGGTGAACTGGATCAATACCGAGGATTTACGATCAGCCAGATTGATGCGGTCCATGACACGGTCGAATTCACGAATGGTCAAATACTGAAAGCCGGCGAGGCGAATGGTGATGTCTCGGATCGCGATATTCGCCGTATTCAGATCCGAGAAACCATCAAAGCGCATTTGGACACAGAAAAACAATTGTTTGCGCAGGGTATCAAGGTACTGTCGCTCTTTTTCATCGACGAAGTGGCAAAATATCGGGACTACAAACGAGCGGATGAGAAAGGCGCGTATGCCCGAATTTTCGAGCAAGAATATAAACAGTTGAAGATGGATTGCCTGTCGGAACTCGTAAACGATAAGGACGCATACCGAAGGTATCTTACGGACATTGACCCGACCAAGACCCACAACGGCTATTTTTCAATCGACAAAAAAACGAACCGGCTCAAAGACCCATCGGTTGGTACCCGATCCCTCGATTCTGACGACGTGGACGCTTACAATCTCATCTTGAAAGACAAGGAGCGTCTGTTGTCCTTTGCGGAACCCACACGATTTATCTTCTCTCACTCGGCGTTGAGGGAAGGATGGGACAATCCAAACATCTTTGTCATGTGCATGCTGAAGCACAGCAACAGTACGCTTTCGCGCCGCCAAGAAGTGGGACGTGGCCTGCGGTTGAGCGTTGACCAGCATGGAAATCGTATGGACCACCCAGCGGTCGTCCACAATATTAATGTACTCACTGTCGTGGCAAGTGAGAGTTACAAGGATTTCGTAGCCGGTTTGCAGAAAGAAATCGCTGAAACCCTATCTTCGCGTCCACATCAGGCAACCGAAGCGTATTTCACAGGAAAGATACTCGCGACGGATCAGGGTCCGATCGAGGTCACCGCTGCTATGGCGAAGCAG
Organism: Aestuariivita sp.; assembly: GCA_026710055.1. GTDB lineage: Bacteria > Pseudomonadota > Alphaproteobacteria > Rhodobacterales > Rhodobacteraceae > JAPORY01. The sequence continues at coordinate 1,915 of JAPORV010000075.1, read as the reverse complement.
ATTTACCGCTATCTTATGAAGAACGACTATACGGACGATGCGGATCAGGTCGTGGACGCCTACCACGAGGCGAAGACGACCGGCACTCTGGCTGATCTGCCCGATGAACTAAAGCCTTATGCAGAGTACGTGTTCCAACTCATCGAGAGTGTTTTCAGTGATGCACAATTGCCCAAGGTCGAGGATGGCCGTAAATCCAAGACCAATCCTCTCAATGCGAATTTCGAGAAAAAAGAGTTCCAGAAGCTTTGGACGCGTATCAATCGTAAGGCCGTCTATCGCGTTGATTTTGATTCAAAAGAACTGATTCATAAGTGCGTCACCGCTCTGGATACGCATCTCAAGGTTACGCCCTTGCAATATACTGTTCAAGTCGGCGAACAGATTGACGGATTGACGGACAGTCATCTTCGTAGTGACGACGGTTTTGCAATCACACAGATAAGAACGGAACAGGGGAATTCGATCCATTCCTTGGTCAAGTATGACCTAGTGGGCAAGGTGGCCGAGATCGCACAACTGACACGGGATACCGCCGCAACAATCCTCAGTCAGATCAAACCAGCGGCTTTCGAGCAGTTCATAAAGAACCCGGAGCATTTCATATCCGCGACATCATGCATCATTGCCGAGCAGAAGGCCGTGATGGTCATCGAGCGTCTTGCTTATGATAAAGTTGATGAGCGGTATGATGTCGATATTTTCACGGCCAATCAGATTGGTCAAGATTTCTCCCGAGCGACCGTACAACTCCAAAACCACGTGTATGACTACGCAATCACTGATTCAGATATCGAACGCGAATTCGTGGAAAATCTGGATATAAGCAGCGAGGTCGTTGTTTATGCCAAACTTCCACGCGGGTTTCTGATCCCAACCCCGGTCGGTGATTACAACCCTGATTGGGCGATATCATTCAAGGCCGGTCGTGTGCGACATATCTACTTCATCGCCGAGACCAAGGGTAGTATGTCCACGATGAAGTTGCGCAAGATCGAAGAAGCAAAAATCGAATGCGCTCGCAAGTTTTTTGATGAAATTAGCACGTTTATCAACGACGATAATGTGAGATATGATGTCGTGACTGATTATGCCAAATTGATGGATCTGGTTTCCTGAGAAATCTTTTTCCACAACGGAAAGGTCAACTGTGCCATACTAAGGATGCGCGAATCAACAAGCCTGATCGAACCGCCGTGTAGCCGGTAGGGAAAGAACATACCTTTTCGTCTTGATGATGACCGGCGGTGATGCGGTGGCGCACCGGTGCCATCACCAAGACGGGTAACGGACATGTTCGGCGCATCCTAGTGGAAGCCGCTTGGAACGATCGCTTTCCCGCGCGCAAGACACGCCATCTAAACGCGAAGGCAAAGGCCCGCTCCAGAACGGGTGCAGACCCTTGCCTGGCAGGCGCAGAAACGGCTCTGCGGCCGCTACCGCCAGCTCAGCATCGCCAACAAGCATCCCTGCAAGGTCACCACCGCGGTGGCGCGGGAACTTGTGGGCTTCATCTGGGCGATCGTCTGCGACGTCGCCGACCAACCCCACGCCAGCCGAGCGCTGGCCTGAGACTGACAAGAGGAGAAACACACCAGCATGATGAACCTGAGAGGCCGACAGCCCGATGGGAGAACCCTCGTTATCTCTTTGCGGCACATCCCTTCGGGGTCTGTGACCCGCGTTTTAAGACAGAGGCAGTTCCGTGACGAAAGTGACGTCTGGCGGTACCCAACCCGCGGATATCAGAGGGATCCACCGTCGTTCAAAGCTGTCGGTCTCTCAGGTCCATTATTATGGTGCGTGGGGAGGCACACGATGACATATGAGCCACATAAATCAACCAGTCAATCCATATCAGCAGTCATTCCCGCTAACTTTTTTTCATGATGCCGTGCGGGTGATTTTTGCGTCA
>JAPORV010000133.1 GCA_026710055.1 Aestuariivita sp. | reverse complement strand
AATTCGACAAATAATGATCGTTTCATATCAATGGTTTACAAAATTCGCCCCACAACATATGAGAACCGCACCCTTAAGAATAATCAACACAATAGTGATGTAATTTCGCAAACGAATAATATCATAAAGACATCGCACGAGGAATTCAAGTTGTTGACACTCAAGACTTATTTTTATCCTTTATTGTCATAGCGGTATGATGAATGGTACTGAAATTAACAAAATATTGCTTAAATGTTTGTTATTCCCAAATACTTTTTCGGTGTGACGATAGGTTATTTTGTGCCGTTTTATTTTGATTTCTTATTATCAACAATATTCGTAATTATTCAGGTATGAATCAGTCTATAAATATTTTATTTATAACGATATTGTCGTATGTAGAGACTTTATTTTGTCAAGTTCAATCTCTGTGTAGAGTAACAGAGAATAAACCGATAAAGTAACTCAATGTGGTATACAAGATATCGAAATTACTATATCTAGTACTTGAATAGTTACAAATATTCATTTAGGAGCCTTTTAGAGGATACTCGAGTCGTAGGAAGATGGTATTTTGAACGAAGAGGTTGGCATCAGTGCTGAGTTAAATCATATGCCGACGCAGGAACTGATGGTTCAGGCGGCCGAGGTCAGGGATATCGCATGGGGTCGCCGGGTGACCTATTCGCGCAAGGTTTTTGTGCCGCTTACCAATATGTGCCGCGATAGCTGTGGTTATTGTACTTTTGTCAAACATCCTTCCGACCCTGCTGCGCAAATTATGACACCAGATCAGGTTTTGAGCGAAGCACGAAGAGGTGAGCGGTGGGGCTGCAAAGAGTTACTCTTTAGTCTCGGAGAGAAACCAGAGATGCGATACGGCATCGTTAAAAAGGAACTCGCGCGTCTTGGGTATAAACGTATGACGGACTACCTTGCGGATATGTGTGCTCTTGTTCTTGCAGAGACAACACTCTTGCCACACGTTAATGCAGGCACGCTCGCTGAAGATGAAATCGACCGCCTCAAGCCAGTTAGTGCATCTATGGGGATGATGCTTGAGACTATCAGTCGTCGGCTTGGCCGTGAGGGGATGCCGCACCACGCTTGCCCGGATAAAACCCCGCGCCAGCGGCTCCGCACTCTTGAACGCACCGGTGAAAAAAAAGTTCCTTTCACCACAGGTCTTCTCATCGGCATTGGGGAGACATGGGAGGAGCGGATTGAGACACTCCACGCCATCAATGATGTCCATGTTTGTTATGGTCACATTCAAGAGGTCATCATTCAAAATTTTCAGAGCAAGCCTGACATTGCGATGGTCAATTGCCCTGAGCCGTCTCTCGACGACATACTACGCACTATCGCAGCTGCGCGTCTTATTCTTGCGCCAGAGATTAGCCTTCAGGCCCCGCCTAACCTTGATCACCGTCATATCTCCTACCTTAATGCAGGTATTAATGATTGGGGTGGAATCAGCCCGGTGACTATTGATTTTATAAACCCACAGCATGAATGGCCCGAGATCGCAAAGCTGGGTGAGAATTGTCAAACTGCGGGCTTTGAACTTACTGAACGACTTCCAGTTTATCCTCGCTTTATTCAGAAGCGAAGCGTTTATCTTCATCCACGCGTCTCGGAGTGCATTTTTACAATGGCTCGGGCCGATGGTCTCGCGACTAATCAATTTATGGATGCGGTCAAATGAAGATTGGCTTTCATGATATTGACTGCCATCGCGCATCAAGGCTTTCCATTAAACTGAAGGATGCGAGTTACTCTGTATGGCGCATCCTGAACAGGGCGTTGTTGAAAAAGGAGATTAGCCAGGCAGATGGTCAAAAGCTTTTCGAAGTGACCACCCAGGCCGATCGTGAAGCAATCTACGCCACCGCCGATACGCTCCGTGCTCATGCAAATAGTGAATACGTCACCTTTGTTGTTAATCGTAACATCAACTTTACCAATGTTTGCTACATGGGTTGTCGCTTTTGTAGCTTTGCTAAACGCAAGGAAGATGCGGCTGCCGAATGGCTTACCTCTGAGCAGGTTGTCTCGCGCGCCCATGAGGCATGGGATCGCGGAGGTAGCGAAGTCTGCCTGCAAGGAGGGCTTCATCCCAAGATAAAGGGCAGCTATTATCGCGAAATTGTTCTCGCGATAAAAAAAGCATTACCAGATATGCATATTCACGCTTTTTCGCCCTTTGAAATCTGGTACGGAGCAAAAAAATCGAAGCTCTCTTATCGTGATTTTCTATGCGACTTGCGCGATTGCGGATTGGGGTCAATGCCCGGAACGGCGGCAGAAATTCTTGACACCAAGGTTCGTCAAGAGCTTACTAAGAATAAGCTGAGCACTGATCAGTGGGTCGAGATTATTCGCACCGCCCATGAGGTTGGTCTGCGCACGACGGCGACGATTATGTATGGCCATGTTGATAAGCCCGAGCACTGGGCGGCACATATCGCTCTCATCCGAGATATTCAACGAGACATGGGCGGGTTTACAGAGTTTGTGCCATTAAATTTTGTTCACACTGATAGCCCACTTTATACGCAGAACCCAGATACTGTTCGCTCTGGTCCTACTGTCCATGAGGTTGATCTCATGCACGCGGTTTCACGGATCATGCTCGCTGGTTTTATTGACAATATTCAAGTCAGCTGGACGAAACTCGGCGCTGAGCGTGCGCAACAGATACTCCATAGGGGCGTAAATGATCTTGGTGGTACGCTCATGAATGAAAGCATCTCCCGCGCCGCAGGTTCTAAGCACGGACAAGAGATCACTTCAAAAGAGTTCTGCGACCTCATCCGCGCCGCAGGCCGTGTACCGGTTCGGCGCAATACAATCTATAAGACAATTGATGTCTACAAAGATCACGATCCAGCTGAGCATAAACCCCTAGTAAATCGCCATGCCTCTGACCCTTTAGCTTTTCTTAAGATGTTTCCTGAGGTCGCAATATGACCCGTGTTACACTCCTTGCAGGTGGCGTTGGTGGCGCTAAGATGGCCGAAGGCTTCGCGGCCCTGGACGGCGTTGAGCTAACAGTGATCGGAAATGTCGCGGATGATGAGGAATTCCATGGTCTCTGGGTTTCTCCTGATATCGATACAATGCTTTATACGCTTTCAGGTCGAATCAACCGCGAGCAAGGCTGGGGGGTTGCTGGCGATTGCCGCCGCGCACTTGATACGTTAGGAGAACTCGGTGCAGACACATGGATGTTTCTCGGTGATAGGGATCTAGGCCTTCATATCTACCGCACAGAAAGGCTGAAACGGGGTGACTCCCTGAGCGACATCACCTCCGACATTGCTCATCGTTTCGGCATTGATGCGCAAATCGTGTTGCCAACCGACGATCGCCTGCAGACACGGGTGCGAACGGCTCAAGGCTGGCTGAGTTTTCAAGAATACTTCGTTCGTGAAAGCTGTGCCCCCGAGGTTTTGGAACTGGACTATCACGGCCTTTCAAACGCCAAAGTGACTTGTGCTGCCAGAACTGCAATAAGTAGCGCTGATCTTATCGTTATCGCACCTTCTAATCCCCTTGTGAGCATCAATCCGATCCTCAGCGTGGACGGTATACGCATCGAACTAGCGCGCGCCGTGGCACGTATTGTTGCCGTCTCGCCACTCATCGCTGGTAAGGTCGTCAAAGGCCCCGCTGACCGCATGATGGCTTCTCTTGGTCACCGTTCTGATGCGGCTGGTGTGGCGGAATTCTACAAAGGAATCGTCCAACATATATTCATTTCTGAGGATGACGCAAGACTCGCCTCTGAAATTCGTGCATATGATATAGTGCCCCATTTAGCCAATATTCTTATGCCCGATGCGGCGGCCAAAATTTCGCTCGCTGGTGAAATATTGACCATCTGTGATGAGATCAAAGAGCAAGTCGCATGAAGACATTGATTACCGTGCCGATGAAGGATCCAACAGCGTCTAAAATGCGTCTATCTGGGACTTTGACTAACACAGCACGAGCCGGTCTCGCTCGGTTCCTTTTCCAGCGCACATTGGTTTTCCTTAAGCCTGTTGCTGTTCAAAGCGGCGCAGACCTTGCCGTTGTGACTGAAAGTGCTGAGGTCGCAAGCATAGCCCGCGCTCATGGTTGCGTCATGATTGACGAACCAAAAGGAACAGATCTCTCCGGTGCTGTTTCGCAAGCTGGACGCTATGCTGCAGCTCAGGGCTATAACAGACTTTGCATCATCCCTGCAGACCTCGCCGCTCCATGGCAAGGTGATTTGATTCGCTTTCTTCATAGCCGCGCCGCCGTCACGATCTGCCCTTCGGTGGACTTGGGCACCAATGCACTTCTTGTCTCACCGCCAGATGCCATCATCTTTCGTTATGGAATTAGCTCCGCTCAGCGCCACGGCGAGGCAGCGAAGAGCCGGGGACTTACTCCTGTCTTTATGCCTTTGAAGAGTTTGGTCTTTGATATAGACAATGCTGCCTGCCTGAGCCGTGCGATGAAAGAGGTGCCAATTCTGGCTGAAGTCTACGTATGATTGCACAAGTAGAGATAACCGCTATTCCGGGTGTGCCTGATATCCAGCCAGGTGATGATCTAGCACGTCTTTTGGGGGATTGTCTCGAAGTGGTAGGCGGACTTAGAGATGGTGATATCTTATGCATCGCACACAAAATCGTTTCCAAGGCCGAGGGTAACATCATCAATCTGAGCCAAGTTAATCCCTCGCCAGAGGCTAAAAAATTGGCTGAAAAGATTTGTAAGAACCCAGCTAAGGTTGAAGTTGTGTTAAGACAATCCACCCGCATCGTGAACTCATGGAAACGACCCGATCAGAACGAGGGAACCATGATCTGTGAGCACCGACTTGGGTTCATTTCTGCTAATGCAGGTGTGGATGAATCGAATATTGAGGGTGAAAATAGTGTCATCACTCTCCCTAACGATCCTGATGCCAGTGCTGCTCGGCTCGGTAAGGCGCTCGGTGCGCGTTTCGGTGTGGAGATCGGTGTAGTGATCACTGACACTTTTGGCAGGCCTTGGCGCCTCGGCCAGGTAAACGTAGCGATAGGGCTCTTTGGCATTCCTGCCAAGGTTTCCGAAGTCGGTAGCACAGATGCCTGGGGTCGCCCACTTTCTGTTACAGAACCTGCGTTTAGTGATGAACTTGCAGCTGCTTCAGGCCTCGTTGTCAAGAAGGCTGCAAAGACCCCTTTGGTGCGGTTAAGTGGCATTAGCTGGGCTCCACACCCTACAACATCTGCGCGTGATATTTTGCGCACTCAAGAGGAGGATATGTTTCGATGACCATCACCATTCTTGGTGGGACCGGGCCGCAGGGCCGGGGCCTAGCGTTAAGGTTTGCACATGCCGGCGTGCCCGTGGAGATAGGATCCCGCGATGCGGAACGGGCCGTGGAAATAGCAGCGGAGCTCACTTCTAAATTACCCGTAGGTAGCGCAGAAATAAGCGGTCGCGCTAATAGCGCTGCTGTAACTGCGGCTGAGGAAATAGTGATTCTTGCCGTCCCGTGGTCTGGTCATAACGCAACCGTCAAGGCCATCAAAGAAGATCTTATTGGTAAGATTCTCGTCGACATTGTTGTCCCCTTAAAGGAAGGCGACCCGAAGAAGGTCGATATGCCTCCTGAAGGCTCCGCAACTGAGGCCGCACAGGCGCTCCTCGGCCCTGACATCCCTGTGATAGGTGCGTTTCATAACATTTCTGCCCATACGCTCAATGACCTCAATGCCGATATTAACTGCGATGTTCTCGTTTGTGGTGATAAACTTGATCCCCGAAAAAAGGTTATGGCGCTGATTGAGAAAATCGGCGTAAAGGCTTACAATGCGGGTGACGCCGAAGCAGCGCGTTGCATTGAGGCCATCACGCCTATCCTTATCCGAATCAACATTTCTAAAGCCGTTCCTTTTTCCCATGCGGGTATTCGCATTTGGCCACCTGGTAACTGAAACAATAAAACATAATGGAGAAATACATGGAGTTCGGAATGACATTCAAGGGCGTCATGGAGCCCGATCGTGCCCGTAAACTCGTTGCTCAAGCTGAGGAAGCAGGCTTTGCTCATTGTTGGTTCTATGACAGTCATATTCTTTGGCGGGAGAGCTATCCGGCGATGGCGATGTGCATGGAGCACACAAAAAAAATGCGCTTTGGTCCGTGCGTGACTAATCCAAATACGCGGGAATGGTCTGCGGCTGCCTCACTCTTTGGCTCTCTCGCCAAACAATCAAACGGACGATTTGATATTGGGGTGGGTCGTGGTGACAGCGCCGTGCGCGTTATGGGCCGTAAACCTGCACTGCTTAAGAAAATGGACGAATTTATTGATGTGGTGAAAGGGCTCGTGCGAGGGGAAGAACGTCAATATGGCGATGTCCCGAATCCAATTCAATTCCCTTGGTCATGGGGGTATGAACTCCCTGTCTGGGTGGCGGCTTATGGGCCCAAGGCACTCAATAGTGCTGGTCGTATGGGCGATGGACTCATCCTACAAATTGCGGAGCCAAACATCTGTAAGTGGTTACTGATTCAAGCTATAGATGCGGGTAGAAGTAGTGGGAGGGATATGTCGAATTACAAGGTAATGGCGGCTGCCCCTGCTTTTTTTGGTGACATGGAGACATGCCGCGAAGCCACGCGTTGGTTTCCAGCCATGGTTGGTAATCACGTAGCAGATATTGTTGAAAAATATGGTACTGACCGGGATGATATCCCGCCCTCACTCACGGCTTATATCAAGGATCGAAAGGGCTACGATTATTCCAAACATGGGCAGTCCGATAACCCTTATCTTGACTTTATAACCGATGATATTATTGACAGTTTTGCTGTACTTGGCACGCCCGACGACCATATTGCCAAGCTCAAGGTGCTAGAAGAAGTGGGGATTACCCAGTTTAATATTTACCTCGATAATGGGGATGAAGAGAATATTATCGCCGAATACGGTCGTTCTGTGATCCCTGCGTTGTCGTGATTTTTAAACATTTTATGCTTAGGTATCGATATTGATGAGCTATCCCGGTGTTATTCAACTAAGAAACCACTTTACTTTTGGTGTCATCGAAATTTAGAGTTTTGGGGTTATTTGTAAGAGTTTCATTAAGTCATAATAACGAAAATGAAATCTTGATCGGTTGGAGTAGAGACATTTCTTGAGTGTTGTTGCACAGTTTAGTGAGAATATGTGAGGCAAAAAATAAATCTCAGCGCTTGAAAATTTTGTTGCGCTCAACGTGAAACCGAGTAGCGCTTCCAAAGCCAAGATCTTGTGAAGAGTGGATGGGATAGAAAGGGACTGTGAAAGCGGGAAATATGTGGTTTGTAGTAATATTATAAACCAAATTTCTTGTTACTTTTAGGGGGTTTTGGCAACACATATATATTACAATGGTACAGGTTAAGGAGAACAAATCATCCAATAGAGTTAACGAATAATTCAGAGATTTTTTTTGTATTCTGAATTCGGCTATGGATTGACCGGTTGATTTATGTGGCTCATATATCATCATGGTGCGTTTCTCCTATCGTCAGTCTCAGGCCAATGCTCGGCCGGCATGGGGTCGGTCGGCGACCTCGCAGACGGTCGCTCAGATGAAGCCCACAAGTTCCCGCGCCACTGCGGTGGTGACCTTGCAGAGATGCTTGTTGGCGATGCTGAGGTGGCGGTACCGGCCACAGTGTCGTTTCTGCGCCTGCCAGGCAAGGGTCTGCACCCGTTCCGGGGCGGCTTTGGCTTTCGCGTTGAGATGGCGCGTCTTGCGCGCGGGAAAGCGATAGTTCCAAGCGGCTTCCACCAGGATGCGTCGGACATGTCTGTTGCCGGTCTTGGTGATGGTACCGGTCCGCCGGCGCTGTCCAGAGGAATGTTCGCTCGGCACCAACCCGAGGAAGCTCATCATTTGTCGGGGATGATCAAAACGGGTGATATCGCCAAGCTTGGCCAGAACGGTCACAGCACTGAGCACATCAAGGCCCCGCAGGCTGACCAGCGCCTCCACCATCGGCGCCAAAGACCAAGACGTCGCGGCGGCGCGAATCTGCTCGTCAAGGTCTGCCACACGCTGGGATGTCTGACAACAGGCATCAACATATTCCTGAAACACCACTTGGTGCACCGGTGTTGCGAAAGACTGCTCTGCCAGCCCATTCATGTGCGCCTGCGTCCACCGGCTCTTGCCCGGATAAACACGGGCGTAACGGACGA
>JAPORV010000264.1 GCA_026710055.1 Aestuariivita sp. | reverse complement strand
AAAGAGTCAACTTCTTCAGCGTTTTAATACTGATTTTTAGGTTTTTTTACAGACATTACCTATGGGGGTCGTCATCTTCGGGTTCGGGGTGCGGCGAAAGTCGCCCGTCATTTGTTTTTTGGTATCTTCGCTCTGACCGTTGATCAGTGACGAAGACTGCGCATGTGACAGTACCGTTCATTTTGTCTTTGGCGTCGATGCATATGCCGTCGACGGGTTCTGCTTGCGCGGATGTTTGCATTATGCCTAATATGGTGATGATGTGAGCTGGTTTTATCGAGAAATTGATTTCTGAGGGCTCGCATCCATCGAGCGATTACTGAAATCTTATCTCATCTCTTCTTCCGCCGATTTTTGAAAGTGGCTCAAAAGTAAAATTTTCTTAATTCTCAAAATATTGAAATTATCTTTATGGTCATCAAGCTGATACTATTTTGATCCCTTGTATTGATTCAACGAATAGCCTCGATTGGCCCTTCGGCTTTTCCTGAAATAAATTGCTCCAAATAGGGGTCACCACTATGTCCCATTTCATTAACAGGGCCAAACCATTGAATGATGCCATTATGAAGCATTGCAACATCATCAGCGATTTTATGGACTGAACTCATGTCATGAGTAATTGTCATTGCTGTTGCACCGATTTCTACAACAATTTCACGAATGAGATCATTGATAATCCCTGCCATGATTGGATCAAGTCCTGAAGTCGGTTCATCAAAAAAGATAATTTCCGGATCGGTTGCAATGGAACGCGCAAGACCTACGCGTTTTTGCATTCCGCCAGATAATTCCGACGGGAATTGATTGGCGACGTCTGGTGAAAGTCCAACGCGCCGCAATTTTTCAATAGCAATTTCACGCGCTTCTGTCCATGGGCGCTTAAGTGATCCACGCAATAATCGAAAGGCCACATTTTGCCATACGGGAAGCGAGTCAAATAAGGCGCCTCCCTGAAATAACATTCCAAAACGATCGAACAATTTATGTCGACTTTGAGCGTTAGTTTCGTGTCCATCAATTAAAATACGCCCTTGATCTGGCTTAATGAGGTCAACAATGCATTTCAGCGCAACCGACTTTCCGGTGCCAGATCCTCCAATGATGACTATCGATGTCTTTTGGGGTACAAATAGTGTTATTCCACGCAAGACGTGATTATTATCAAAGGTTTTATGAACTTTTTGCAACTCAATCATACTGAGAAAAATACGCCTGTTAAAATAAAATTAGCCCCGAGAATAAGAACAGCAGCTGCTTCTACTGAACCTTTGGTAGCACGTCCAACACCTTGAGCACCTCGTCCTGAGTGTTGACCGTAATAGCATCCCATCAGCGTCGCAATGCCTCCAAATACGCTACCTTTTACTAACGAAGAAAAAATATCATTGAATTGTAAAAAATCGTAAGTATTTTGCAAATAAACTGAAGAGTTAAATCCGAGTGTTTGAGTTGCTACCAAATACCCGCCAAGAATCCCGATTAAGTTTCCAATTCCAACCAATAATGGAATCGTCACAATACCTGCAAGAAAGCGTGGAATGATAAGATATTTGAGTGGATGAGTTGAAAGCGTGATAAGCGCGTCAATCTGCTCAGTGACTTTCATGGTTGCAATTTCTGCCGCAATTGAAGACGTTACTCGGGCTGCAATCATTAATCCAACAAGCACAGGGCCTAGTTCGCGCACCATGCCAATGGCAACAATTTGCGGTACAACGGCTTCAACATTAAAGCGGGTTCCTCCGGCATAGATTTGTAGCACTAGCGCACCACCGGTAAAAAAAGCTGTAAGGCCCACAACAGGTAATGATAACCAGCCAATTTGAAAAAGTGCATTGCCAAATTCTCGGAAGTAAAACGGTGGTTTCAATAAATGGCTAAAGACCGTAAAGCTATATAAACTGACACGACCTATGGCAGCCAAGATATTCAATAAACTGCTGCCAACCATGCCGAGAATTGTGTTTATCATGGTGCTATTTTATTTCGATCATATCGTTCACCCAACGAAGTGAGTATTTCATATCCTATTGTACCGGCAGCTTTTGCTAGGTCATCAATTGTTTGGTGCGGTCCAATCAAATTTAGTGTTTGAGGCATATGATCCAATTCTGTTATATCAATCGTTGTTAGATCCATGGATACTCTCCCGACAATTGGACAAGCGATATTATCATAGAATACAAATCCTTTTGATCCAATCGTTCGAACTATTCCATCTGCATAACCCGCAGCGATTGTAGCTATTCGGGTCGGCCTTGACGCAACCCAAGCGTTTCCATATCCAACAGCTTCACCAACTTTGAGTTCACGAGTTTGAATAACACTAACGTCAAGTCTAACAACAGGTTTTGCTTGACTGAATGGCGAGCCACCGTACAAGCCTATACCAGGTCGTGTCACATCAAAATGATATTCTGATCCCATCAGAATACCACCAGTTGCTGCAAATGATTTTGGAATATCTAAGCCATCAGTCATTTCTTTGAATGCCTTTAACTGCATCGCGTTTGTTGAGTCAGAAGGGGTATCAGAACAAGCTAGATGTGACATCATGAGAACAGGATTTCTCGATAATGCTTTCTCTCGTACGGAAAGCCATTCTTCTGGTTCCATCCCAAGACGGTTCATCCCTGTGTCAAGTTGAATAGCAAATGGGTGATCTGGAATAAGACTTAAGTGAAGCCTTAATTGCTCGGATGAATTGAGTATGGGAATGAGCCGATGTTTTGTGAGTTTTTCTGTTTCTCCTCGCATGTGACCAGCAAATACATAAATTTCGGGCTTGGGGCCAATAGAATCACGAATAACCGATCCTTCTGATGCAATCGCAACAAAAAAGCTGAAAACACCAACTCGCGCCAGTGAATGAGCGATTGATGCAGCGTCAAGACCATAGGCATTTGCTTTCACAACGGCACCGGTTTCTGACTCAGATAAGGTATTTAACGTACGCCAATTTTCCACAATTGCGGAATGATCGATAGTAAGCTTGGCGGTTGTCATGACAGGTAATTAATGACAGACTTGATCATTTATTCCAATAACCAATGATGGTGCTGAAAGTCAATTGAAGCCTTCGGTAGCGTTTGGCTGTTGATAAGAATATGCAAGATTGCCAAAACGTGTAAATTGACCCTCAAAACTGAGTTGAACAGTGCCAATTGGACCATGGCGTTGCTTTCCAATAATCACTTCAGCTTTTCCATGAACTTTTGCCATTCTGTCTTGCCACTCAGCCATTTTTTCAAGCTTGTCATCGGAAGGTTTCTCTCGATCCGCATAATACTCCTCACGGAATACAAACATTACAATATCAGAATCTTGTTCAATTGTACCTGATTCTCTTAAGTCGTTAAGTTGCGGTCTTTTTTCATCTCGTGCTTCAACTTGGCGAGACAATTGAGACAACGCGAGAACGGGGATATCAAGTTCCTTCGCAATTGCCTTTAAACCTTGCGTGACTTCAGAAATTTCATTAACGCGATTCTCTCGGGTCCTTTCGGGGCGAATAAGTTGAAGATAATCAATAACTAAAAAATCTAAACCATATGTCCGTTTTATTCTTCTTGCTCTGTTAAAAATTTGAGAAATGCTGAGTGCTGGTGTATCATCAATATATAATGGACAGGATTCGATTGGAGCGGCGGCATCAATGAATCGTTGAACTTCATCTTCGTTTAATTCGCCGCGTTGCACTCTTTCAGAAGGTATATTTGATGCATCTGATAAAATTCTATTCGCAAGCTGATCAGCACTCATTTCCAAAGAAAAGAAGCCAACAATACCGCCATCAATTGCACCCTCACTACCGTCATCAAGTTCGCCGCGTTTGTAGCGCTTAGCAATATTAAACGCAATGTTTGTTGCTAGAGCAGTTTTTCCCATTGATGGACGACCAGCCAACACGAGTAAATCTGACTTGCGTAAACCACCCAACTTTCTATCCAAGTCAACAAAGCCTGTTGAAAGACCAGCAAGTTTTCCATCTCGCTTGAAGGCTGCATTAGCGATGCTTATGGCTTGGCCCGTCGCATTTAATAAAGATATAAACTCCGATGACCTTCCACCGCGTTCACCGAGGTCGTAAAGCCGTTGTTCCGCTTCTACAATTTGCTCTTTTACCTCGGATGATACGTCAAAGTTAGCGGCTTTGTCAGAAATATTATGCCCAAGTTCAATTAATTCACGTCTTATCGCACATTCATATATGATCTGTGCATACTCACGAACAGCAAATGTCGAAATTGAGGATACTGATAAGCGAACGAGATAACTTGCTCCTCCGAGTTCTTTCAGACCTTCGTCATCTTCAAGAAAAGCGCGTATTGTGACTGGTGAGGCAAGAGATCCTTTTTTTATTCTACTTTCAGCAATTTCAAAAATACGAGCATGAACAGGATCATAAAAGTGGTGCGATCCAATGGTAGTTGAGACTGCTTCATAAATGTCGTTGTTATTTAAAAGGGCGCCTAGTAATTGCTGTTCGGCTTCAATTGCGTTTGGCAGTTCAAGAATCTTTTCATTGGCCGTAGAGTGCGCGATTTGCATGGTTGTGATTTCATTCATGACATCTTGACCTCAAAGATTTGATTTTTGCTTTGTACTTCACTGTTTTTAGGAGATGCAAATTGTATGTTTCTGTGGATGAGTTGTGGATTTCAGTGTATACTCTTTATGTAGCGAATTTAATTTAAACGAATACAACATATATGAAAAAATTCTAGTTAATTTTAAAAATAAAGTTAAAAAATTGGGAATGAATTTTGATAAGATCTCACTGAAGATGAAAAACGATGATATCGATAGAGATATTAGTCATTCCTGCTAACTCGGATAAACAGTAGCGAGAGTCATTCGAGCATTAAGTTTCTGAAAAATAGAAAAAACTGTTACAAAAATAATAAAAAAGTCGAAATTCTAATGCAGGAACTTTACAAAAAATAATTTATTAAGTCTTCTTAAATATATGAAAATAAAAAATAAAATATTCTAGTGAAAATTACTGTACAGATAGGCTAAATTGACAGAGATGTTGAAAAAGCATGCTAATGTTGTAGCGTTACCAAAGCTTGAAGCGTGGCAAAACGCAGTTACTCTCTCATTTCTTTTTCTCAAATGGAGTGTATAGTGCTGCTAAATTTAGGAAATTGCCAGTGACGAACTTTAACATTGTGTTTTTTAGGTGCTAACCGTGAATGATTTAGAATGCGTAGTGTGTGATCAAGAAGCTTTAAGAAACCGGCAATCAAATTGATCTCATTGAGTATTCATTGAAATAGCGAATTGATGGTAGGATAGTGTCTGTTAAAAAATCCTAAATTCGCTGGTAAGATGTTGAAAACATCTACTTTTCTGACGCGTTTGTTCTGGCAAAGATTTCCGATATTTGGCACAATTTCTTAATATCTTACGAGATTTCCATTGAATCAGCTAATCTTCGCTAAATTAAAGAAAAGGCATTAACATATTTTGGTTAAGTCAACACGTTGAAAAATATACTTTTATGCATGGTAAATTCTTGAAATTTAAAAAAATAGGGGTTTTTTAACAAACACTAGGATAAGCAATATGACAATTCCATCATCAATCGAAAATGTTCAAAAGCTCTTAGCGAATCAAGATTATATTTGTGACCGAGCACTCGCCATCGTTGTTTTTCTTGCACTAAAACTCGGTCAACCGTTATTTCTTGAAGGAGAGGCGGGGGTGGGGAAAACCGAAATTGCGAAAGCACTTTCCGCTGCTTTAAATCGTCGATTAATTCGATTACAATGTTATGAAGGATTGGATGTTACGAATGCTGTTTATGAATGGAATTTCCAAGCACAAATGATTGCCCTTCGGACTGCAGAGGCTACAGGTTCCATACAGCGAGACGATTTAAGAAGTGAATTATTTTCTTCTGAGTTTCTCATTGAACGACCTTTGCTTCAGGCGATTCGGCCGAATCAACAAGGCGCCCCCGTTCTACTCATTGATGAGTTAGATCGTACCGATGAACCGTTTGAGGCGTTCTTGTTAGAAGCGTTGAGTGATTTTCAAGTAACTATTCCAGAAATTGGTACAATCAGGGCAGCAGAGAAGCCGATTGTTATCCTGACATCAAATCGCACTCGCGAAATTCATGATGCGTTAAAGAGACGATGCTTATACCACTGGTTGGATTACCCTGATTTTGAGGGCGAAATGAGAATTTTATCTGCACGCGTACCTCAGGCGTCGAAGGCATTGAGCCGTCAAATTGTCGCTTTTGTTCAGCGGCTCCGAACAGAAGATTTATTCAAAAAGCCGGGAGTGGCCGAAACAATTGATTGGGCAAAATGCTTACTCGCGCTTGACGTTGTTAGCATGTCTCCAGACGCTATTGCAGATACACTTGGCGCTATATTGAAATATCAGGATGATATTTCAAAAATGCAGGGTTCAGAAGCAAAACGCCTTTTGGATGAAGTGCAGGCATCAATTAGTACGACATAGATTCATTACTTATTTTCTCGTATAGATAATTTATTAAGGATAGGTTGATGGTCGAGCAGATTCCATTGTCGTTACCGGAAAATCCACAACTTGCAAATAATATTACATATTTTGCGCGCGCTCTTCGTAGAGCAGGTATTCCTATTGGGCCGGGTAAAGTTATTGACGCAATTCGTGCGGTAGAGGTAGTTGGTTTTTCAAGTAAGGATGACTTCTTTTGGACATTGCACGCTTGTTTTGTTCGGCATTCTGAGCATCGAATAGTTTACAGACAAATTTTTCGCTTGTTTTGGCGTGATCCGAGATATTTAGAACATATGATGGCAGTCATGCTTCCTTCGTTGCGTGGTGTGCAGGAAGAAAAAGTTACAGCATCTGGCGAAAAACGTGCTGCTGAGGCGTTGCTAGGTAGTGCACAAAAGAATGCTAGCGAGTCAAGTGATAGTAATGAAGGAGTTTCTGAAATTGAAATTGATTCTTCGTTGACAATGTCGTCTGAGGAGCGGTTGAGGTCATTAGACTTTGAACTAATGTCGGTGGAAGAGGTGCAGCAAGCAAAACGTGTGATTGCAAAACTACAATTACCTGTTGAGCCTCTACCCACGCGGCGGCAAGCGATAGTATCAAAGGGGAGGCGGGTAGATTGGCGGCAAACATTTAAGAATGCGATGCGATCTGGTGGAGAAATCCAGAATTTTAATTGGCGACAGCCAAAGTTACGATGGCCGAATTTGGTGGTGCTTTGTGATATTTCTGGGTCAATGAGTCACTATTCTCGAATGATTTTACATTTTGTTCATACAATCGCTAATGTGCAAGGTAGCGGTTGGGCAAAAGTATATGCTTTTACGTTTGGAACGCGATTGACAAATATTACCCGTCATATGATGCATCGTGATGTGGACGAAGCATTGGCGCGGGCAGGCGCTGAAGCACAGGATTGGAAAGGAGGAACGCGAATAGGACATAGCTTAAAGGCATTTAATCAAGATTGGTCACGTCGGGTACTGGGACAAGGGGCAAGTGTATTATTGATTAGTGATGGATTGGAACGCGATGAGCCAACTCTTCTCGAAAAAGAGATGGGGCGCCTACGACTTTCTTCACGCCGTGTGATTTGGCTAAATCCGCTTTTGAGATGGAGGAAATTTGTACCCAAGGCACAGGGAATTAAGGCGATGTTGCCTTATGTAGATTACATGAAAGCAGGTCACTCAATTAATTCTCTTGAGGAATTGGCGAGTACAATTTCACGAATTAATGATCGTGGCGAGAGACGCAATGACAATATGTCTTGAAGATATAGATGATGTATCTTGACCGTGTGTGTCACAGCAAGATATAGGATAAAGTGATGGGGATAATTACCGATAAAATGAAATTCCGGGAACTGCGCAATGCCTGTATTCTGGTTCAAGCAAGTGTCGTGGGTGAATCTGGTATTAGCCTGAATTCGACATTTCTGCTGATGTGTTGACATCGTGATGTGTTCATATCCCTAGGAACATCAAAGTTTGCAGACCTGAAGGGTGAAGACAAGCTTGACGCCTTTCCATTGAAGGAAAAGATGTTTCTCGACAGCACTAGTATACCAACATCATTGAATTGATGCTAGAAGCTGGTAGATTGTTGTCTTATTTGTAGTGAATGGTAGTGAGTCGTCTCATTGATAACAATACCACATCCCGATTGGTTTGAGCAGGGCCGTTTCTGAGGTCGCAACA
>JAPORV010000024.1 GCA_026710055.1 Aestuariivita sp. | reverse complement strand
GACGTTTTATTCGTGAGAAGGAGCGAGAGCGTCTGAAGCGCCAGCAACGTCGCGATGCTTAATCATCGGTTCAAAAAAAACAGGCTTCTGACCGGACAGGCGGAGTCCGTGTGCTGCGTCGTTTTAGCAGAAATGTCGGCCTGTTGAGGCCACTGGACATCGGGTAATCAGCAATTATGCGGTAAAATTCCCTAATAAATTTGATATTATGATGAAAAATATTCATATTTTTCTCTTGGCAGTCGCCAGAAGGGGGGGGGGTAACAGACACTATTTAATGAGCCCTGAGACAGATAAATGATGATAGAACTCATCTACCGTTACCCCGGATACTTCCAAACCTCAATTTCTCACCTTTTTTGGCGCTACGCCCCAATAATGATACATCTCTCATCGGTACAGAAAGTGCAACTCTTACGCTTTCGGCATTGCCTGTACAGTCAGTTTCGACAACTCCACCATGGTTTCGGCCCTCATTTCCTTGCCAATCAAGGGAGCATGGCGCGAAAGAGATGTTCATCTCAGACAATAAAAAAAGTTTTTAATGTGTGATTATTTCAGTCAAACCATTGAATGATAACGACATAAAACAACGAAAAACTTCGTCAATATCCGAGAACAAGTTTGCTCTAAAGGCCATGATCATTTCACTTGTGCGTTTGCCACGATTGATCTATAATCTACGCGTAAAGAGATATATGGTTTGTAGTATGCCATCGCACAATAACCATACTTCATTAACAGAGCGTCACTTTCATCCCTTAATCAAACATTGGATTAAGATGAGACGGCGGGAGCGCCCTATTGCATTTCACAGTTGAAAAATAAAATTTATTAAAGCCTTTAATCAAATTTATGCTTAACAACTCTCGCATATTAGTGACCGGTGGAACCGGCTCGTTTGGAAAAATGTTCGTGCGAATGACGCTAAAACACTACGATCCGGCAAAGATTATTGTGTTTTCGCGAGATGAAATGAAGCAGTGGGACATGGCAAAGAGTTTTACAGACGACGCTAGAATAAGCTTTTTTATTGGGGATGTGAGAGATCGTGATAGATTGTATCGCGCATTGGACGGGGTTGACCTCGTCGTCCATGCAGCAGCAACAAAAATAGTTCCAACAGCGGAATATAACCCATTTGAGTGCATAAAGACAAATGTAAATGGTGCCATGAATTTGATAGATGCCTGCCTCGATAAAGGCATTAAACGCGTTGTAGCCCTGTCGACTGATAAGGCATCTAGCCCAGTTAATTTATACGGTGCGTCAAAGTTAGCATCGGATAAATTGTTTGTAGCTGGAAACTCATATGCAGGAAAAAATGATACCCGTTTTTCAGTAGTGCGTTACGGAAACGTTATGGGTTCACGTGGATCAGTAATTCCGTTTTTTTTATCTATACGAGATACAAGGGTATTACCAATAACTGATGAGCGAATGACCCGATTTATGATTTCGCTCGAGCAAGGAGTACAGCTGGTATGGACAGCCTTGTCTGATATGGAAGGTGGCGAGATATATGTTCGAAAAATTCCGTCAATGAAGGTTGTTGACATTGCAAATGTGATTGCGCCCAATGCTGAACACAAAATAATTGGTATTCGTCCCGGGGAAAAGATACATGAACAGATGCTTGGTGTTGAAGATGCGCCTTTTACCTATGAGTATAAGAATTATTTCAAGATTTTTTCCGCAATTCGTGATTGGTCATATTTGGAAAAGCGATTAATAGGAGCGAGCAAAGTTGCAGATAATTTTGTGTATTCGAGCGATAATAACAACGAGTGGATGTCAAAAGCAACATTACGTAAATGGATTGATAATAATACGGAGAAGATCGAAAAACTATGAATATTCCCTATGGTCGTCAAGAAATTACTCAAGACGACATTGACGCTGTTGTCAATGTACTAAAATCTGATTTTTTGACACAAGGTCCAATGGTCTCGAAGTTTGAAGCGTCAGTTGCTAAGTTCGTAAATGCAAAGCATGCGGTAGCAATGAACAGCGCTACATCTGCGTTGCATTTAGGATGCCTAGCGTTGGGACTAGGACAAGGCGATATTTTGTGGACTTCACCAATAACATTTGTTGCATCAGCAAATTGTGCTCGTCTTTGCGGTGCAAACGTAGATTTCGTTGATATCAATCCATTGACGTTTAGTCTTTGCCCGGATAAATTAGCAGACAAGTTTCGATCTGCAGAAATCCACGGTAAACTTCCAAAAATAATCGTTCCAGTACACTTATGTGGACAGTCATGTGATATGTCTGTTATTGGTGCTTTAGCGGCTAATTTTGGAGTTAAAGTGCTAGAAGATGCATCGCATGCATTGGGAGGAGCTTTTGAAGGACGACCAGTGGGTAATTGCACCTACAGTGATGTAACGGTGTTTAGTTTTCATCCGGTCAAAATTGCAACAACTGCAGAAGGTGGTGTTGCTGTATCGCAGAATTCTAAATTAGCTGAACGAATGACAATACTGAGAAACCACGGAATAACAAGAAATACCAGTCAAATGACCAATCAACCGGATGGTCCGTGGTATTATCAGCAACTTGATTTAGGGTTCAATTATCGTATGACCGATATTCAAGCGGCCTTGGGTATTTCCCAAATGACGCGAGTTACTCAATATGTAAAGAAGAGAAACCGAATAGCCAAAAAATATGATGCAGAATTTGCCGATTTACCAATTACAACCCAATACGTAAAAAAAAATACCTTCTCCGCATTCCATCTTTATGTGGTGAAGGTTGATCCTGATCATCACTTGAGAGTGTTTAAGGAATTGCGTAATGCTGGAATTAACGTAAATGTACATTACATTCCCGTCCATCTGCAACCTTATTATTCAAATTTCGGCTTTAGTAGAGGTGATTTTCCTATCGCAGAGGAGTATTACTCTCGTGCGATAAGTCTGCCAATCTATCCTGCGATGACAGAGAGGCAACAAGCTCAGGTCATTGCTGCGTTCCGAAAAGCAGTTCTGCAGTGAACGTGGCGGTCATTCCTGCTAGGGGCGGAAGTAAACGCATCCCTAGAAAAAATATCCGCATGTTTGCTAATCAGCCAATTATTGCTTGGAGTATCTCGACTGCAAAAGAATCGGGGTGCTTTGAGAGAATCGTAGTCTCAACAGATGACAGGGAAATAGCAAGAATTGCTAAGGAGCAAGGAGCAGAAGTACCGTTTTTAAGATCCAAAAGTCTTTCTAGTGATTTCGTCGGAATTGCAGAAGTTATGGCACATGCTGTAAAGAGCTTGAAATTGAGTTGTTCCACAGCAGTTTGTTGTATTTTTGCGACGGCACCCCTACTTGCTTCAAAAGATTTAGAAGAAGGTTTAAATCGGTTGTTAGAAAGTGGTTCCACTTTTGTAATTCCAATTACTACATTTTCTTATCCGATTGATCGTGCGCTATCATATCTCCCTAATGGAAAAATATCAATGCGAGACTCGGAAATGTATAAGTTCCGCAGTCAAGATTTGAGTGAAGCGTGGCATGACGCTGGTCAGTTCTACTGGGCGCTCGCTCAAGATTGGAAAGAGAATGCTCAGATTTTTGGTGACGGAGCAATTGGTTTGCCAATACCTAGGTCAAGAGTGCAGGACATAGACACTATTGAAGATTGGGCTCATGCAGAAGCTATGTTCAAAGCATTGAAAGGGTAGGTTTTATTTGAAAAATCCTAGAGTCATTTTTCGTGCAGATTCAAGTTTAGTACTGGGCACGGGGCATGTTATGCGATGTCTTGCACTTGCAGAGGAATTGCGTAAACGTGGTTATACTTGCAGTTTTGCCTGTCGCCGGTTGCCGGGTGACTCAATTGACTTCATATCTGAACACGGCTTTGATGTTTGCGAGTTACCTAGCAATTATCAAATCAAGTATCACTGGGCGATTGACGCTAGAGAAACGATGCGAGTTGTTACAGAAAAATCGGCTGATTGGCTCGTCGTAGATAATTATTGCTTAGACAAAAGGTGGCACAAAGCAATTGGTTGCGGTGTAAATCTTCGATTAGTTATTGATGATCTCGCGAACCGAGAATATGAGTGCGACATTTTATTGGATCAGAATCTTGGTCATACTAAAGCAGAATATCAGAAATTAACTCCTAATAAAGCAACTATTTTAGTTGGTCCGAAATACGCGCTCCTGCGTGAGGAATTTCGACAAATACAGCCGAATTTACGAAAATTCGACTTTTCCGAGATTTCTGGAACTTTATTGGTTAGCTTGGGGGGTATAGATGCACATAATTTGACAAGTAAGATACTAATCGAATTATTTTCGGATATTCCAAAGTCATTAAGACAAGTTAAAGTTATCTTGGGACAAAATTCACCTTGGGCCATGAATGTAGAGAAAATTGCAAGAAAAGCACCTATTTTAACTCATATCTATAAAGGTATTTCGAATATGAGTGAAGTACTTTTGCGCGCGACTGTAGTTATTGGCGCTGCTGGCACTTCGGTTTGGGAGCGTGCATGTCTTGGTATTCCTACACTCGTTGTAGTGATTGCTGAAAATCAAAAAAGTGTTGCCAATGCTATTGTGGCAAATGGTGCAGCAAAAAAACTTGATTTCACGAGAATATCCTCACAAATTGAAGAATTGATGACAAATTCTCAAGCTTTACGTGCGATGTCTAAAACGGCCTCTGATCTGTGCGATGGCTTAGGGGTCATTCGCCTTTATGAATCAATGTTGGCGGTTGAAATTAAATTGCGCGCAGCTACGATGAAAGATTCCAAATTAGTATTTGCCTGGAGAAAAAATATTTCACGTGCAGATTTTTATCTTTCAGATATTCAGTTTAGTTTTGAAGAACATAGGAAATGGTTTAAAGCTGCTTTAAGTGACGATCATAGGAAATTGTTTGTTGCAACTCGGTTTGGATATCCCGTCGGCCATGTGCATTTTCACTTTACCTCAAGAAATATTGCTAATGTTGGTATTGTTCTAAATCCGCATTGCCGTGGAAATCTAATGGCTAAACCAATTTTACAAATGGGGATAAGTAAAGTGCGCAAATTAGGAATTAAAGAAGTAAATGCGGTTATTCACCAAGATAATTTGCCATCAATAAGATTGTTTAAACGCTGCACCTTTAGGCATCACTCGCAAAAGGGTCATTTTGGTCATTTCAGGTTAAGTCATACTACCGGTTTTCCGTATGCTTAAGGAAGAAATGCAAGAGATCAGCATAGCAGGTAGAAAAATAGGCCCACTTCATCCACCTTTTGTGGTTTGTGAGCTATCAGCAAATCATAACGGCAGTCTCGATCAAGCAATCCGCCTCATTGAGATTGCAAAAAAAATTGGTGCAGATGCAGTGAAAATTCAGACTTATACTCCAGATACAATCACATTGGATACAAGAAAATCGGAGTTTCAAATTACTGAAGGGGCCTGGGCCGGAAAAACGTTATATGAATTATATGAATGGGCACACACTCCATGGGATTGGCATCAAGCATTGTTTGATGTCGCTCGTGATATGGACATCGTAATTTTTAGTTCGCCTTTTGATCATTCTGCGGTAGATTTTTTAGAAACCTTAAAGACGCCTGCGTACAAAATTGCTTCATTTGAAGCAGTAGACCTACCTCTTATTCATTACGCGGCCAAGACAAAAAAGCCCCTCATTATTTCTACAGGAATGGCTAATAAAGTTGAGATAGAAGAGGCAATCAGATCAGCACGGAATGGTGGTTGTAACCAAATTGGAATTTTGCATTGCGTGTCTGGCTATCCGGCATCATCCAAAGACTACAATCTAAGAACACTTACAGATATGTTATCTTCTTTTGAGATAGTTGCGGGTTTGTCCGATCATACATTAAGTCATACAACAGCAATTGCTGCTATTTCACTGGGCGCTTCAATTATTGAAAAACACCTTACTTTGGACCGAACAGCAGGCGGACCCGACGATTTCTTTTCTTTAGAGCCACAAGAATTTGAAGAATTGATATTTGAAATTCGGACCGCATGGGAAGCTCTTGGTACTGTCAGTTATGACTTAAGTGCGAGCGAAAGTTCTAATATCAAGTTTAGAAGATCGTTATACTTTGTGAAAGATTTAAGTGCCGGAGACATTATTAGTAACGATGCCATCAGAAGTATCAGACCTGGTTACGGGCTAAAACCAAAGTATCGTGATCAAGTCATTGGGAAAAATGTGAAAAGAAATATCAAAAAAAATTCTCCGGTTAAATTGACGGATCTAACATAGATTTAATTTCATACAAACATTTTTAATGAATATGCAGTTAATATTATACGATCATTGTCTTTCAGACTAAAATTAATGTTGGGGTCTTAATATACTTGAATATATATTCTACTACATATAGAAAGTGATAGTTAAATTTATAAATTTAAAAGGGGCTTATATACTTAAATCTACAAACACTATAAGTGGTGTAAATAATCAGAAATTTACTGATTACTTTCTATATTTGGTAGTTTGTTTACTTAAGTATATAATCTCCATTTAAAATACTACATATAGTGTTTGTAGATTTAAGTATATAAGCCCCTAATGTTGATTATATCTACTATTAGTATCGACAAAAGTCATTTTTCTCTCTCCGTTGAGTAATTCCCAAATTACTTTGGCTACCTGATAATTATTTTGTTCTTGATCAAAGTTTGGAACTAATTCTTGGTAATGTCTATCGATTACGCCCGAGTGGGAGCGCGATAGCAGCATGCCAGCATTTAATTTGATGGAAGAATGATCAAACTTTTTTGATGTTATAGCATCGAATGTTAAGGCATTCTGCCATTCGAAAACCCCTTCAAACTTTCGATACCACGCTTTACCAAACGCTAAAACAGGTTTACCTTGCGTCAATGCTTCCCAACCTGCTGTGCCAGTGATTGTTGCGACAAAGCACGATTTTTCAATAAGCTCATGAGTATTTGCCCAACTAGGGAGGAAAAATACACTTTTTATACGATTTAAGCGGTGGAAGAACATTGGCCCGCGCATGTAGGAGTTTTGCTTAGGATTTTCTTTCACTAAAATTCTAACATCTTTGGGGAGAATATTGGCCAGGCACTCTATGGCATATGCTTGATCGCGAAAACCTCCACCAAGTGCTGATGTAGTCATTTCAGGTTGAAGCTGTAAGGGAAAATAGACAAACCTATCCGATAAATTAATTTCTTGCTTTTCAAATTGGGCAAGGTAATCGAAATAGGCTAATGAATTCTCATGAAAAAAAATCGCAAAAGGATCCCTCCATTTTGGGAACTGATGGTTTATCTTTATCATGTGTTTGAATAACTTAGTTACGTAAAATGGATTTAGCATTTTTAGGGGTTGTTTAATTAACAAAAAAGTCAAAAACTGTATGGTACTACCTACTGTTAATTTCGCGCTTTCTTCGTATTCTTGTTTTATATCTTTCATATAAAACCATTTGTGCTGTCGACCTTTGGCCACGTTGTATGGTAACGCAGATTTACTTTGTAAAAAATTCCCAAAATTCTTGATATTTGCCAATGAAAAAAAGTGGTTGGGAAATATAGACTGTGATATGATCAGAATTGGTAAAGAAAGAGAGTTAGCGACCTGATAAACAATCGTATCATATGTCAAGTGAGGAACATTAAAGAATAAACAATGAGTCACTTTCCTTTCAATTAAAACCTCCGATATTCTATCAGCAAGAATGAAGTAATAGTCTTTATAATCTTGGATACTGCGTAATTGATGGCATTTATAGCTGTTTAATTCCGATCTTCGATAAAGATGGTCAATAAAATCTTCCATATTTATATCAAAATCGGATGATTCGAATAAGCTGAATGCCGCACCAGACCATTTATTTTTTGTGAAGAGATGACCCTTCGCCGCCTTTTTTGTATTCATTCTCGTAATAGATGATGCCTTGTAATCAGTTGAGGAGTCTCCAATGTGGAGAACAACCTGTAGATTGTCGTTCTTAAGTTTTTTTAAATATTTTAATATATCATCCGTATTCTTCGAAGTTGATATGGCCGCTAATCGAATTTTCATATGAGTCACTTATAAAATTCTCCATTTAAGTGAATTTTTTCTGCTTTTGGGCATTTTTTATTAAAAAAACCTACCATATATAGAAAAGTGCACAACATATCTTTATTTCTATGCGTATCACATATCTAATGTCGATTTCACAGTCATTCCCGCTAACTTTTTTCATGATGCCCTGCGGGTGATTTTTGCGTCCACAAAATATCCACCTACCCAGCAGGCATGACAACCCTCGGATTGAAAAACCCAATGAAAAAAATGACAC
>JAPORV010000169.1 GCA_026710055.1 Aestuariivita sp. | reverse complement strand
TTCATATGAAGAGATGCGACATGTCCATTCTGCTTTTCAAAAAAATGCCCGAAAGCGGGAAAAATTCGCTTAAATGTAGAGTTTTGCAAGTACCTCTGTAGAGTTTTGCAAGTACCTCAAACTTCAAATTTCAATACAGCTGCCTGACATTAATCAAGAATTCGTTTCCATGAACCACTCTCTTCACATCTCTTCGCCATGCAAGCCTGTTATAAATTCTGTGAAAGTCGCACAAATTTTGACCTTGAAATTTTTTTCATGATCCCAGAAAACCACGCCATTAAATTCTTGCGCAGCATACTTAAAACAAAACAGGTTTCCAAAAGGATCATTGGCAAAAGGTAGAAGATTTGCATTACTGTTCCTGTTGTAATTTCGAAAGGCATCTATGAAGTCTTTAATGCTATCTACTGCATCTGCTTCAACACGAAGCAAACGATTCAAGACAACATTTTTATCGTTCGGTAGGGTTACAACACAGGGTTTGGGCCTGGCACCATTATAATCTCGGATAAAGTCTTTGTAGTCTGCTGGTAAACCAACCCCAGTATATTCTTCGAGATGCCGTATGTTTTTGTTGTGGGTCAAAGGTTCCTTGTATCTCCATTCAACACGGCTCAAGACTGCTGTCCCCCCTTTTGCTTCCGTTCTACCACACCAGATTTCCCGACCGCCAACATGTTCCCACATATGTTGTACAGAATCCATCAACTGCATCCACCCAAACGGATATTCAACGTGATGCCAGACGTAACCTTCTGGCACGTCTCCGTTGCGAATTTGCGCTAGCTGTTTTTTTGTGAACTTATCACTGCAGTTCTGAAGCATATTCAACCGCGTTCTTGAGTTTTTCATTCATACTTCTTCCCTATTTCACTGTCGCTGGTCTCACCGGCGTTTAAAAAAACAAAATTCATGACATTATGTTTTGCTGCCGTTCACAACCAAATAGAAACGCTACAAACGCCGTAATGTTAAATTGTGGCTTCGACGGTGTATCGAATCCATTATCGCTCACTCTCTATCCTAAGAAGACATACGTCCAAAGAGTCCAATGAAGGTGAAGTGCCATATTCGACCTCTCGCAACCAATCATTATAACAACTCGCTAATACTCTATTGCCTAAATCGGTTACCATTTCGGAAGTGAGCGCAAAGTCCGAGTCAACGCCGATCTCCATCACCTCGTGCCCTTCGGGCGAGAGGAGATTTTTATCTTCTAACCAACTCATCACGATATCGAAATGAATCCTTGCTGTGGCTAGGTCAGGGCAGTCCTTCCCCTCTGGAAAGTGCCAAGATAGCTTGTCATAAGTTACTCTTTTCATCACGGTTTCCGCAGTATTTCAGTTTTAACACCAGGAGAAAAAGGAATTATTTTTCCGGTTTGTCTATCTTTAACGTAATTGCCGCCATTCTCACGGATTCGTTCTTCTTTTTCCACCTGCTTTGTTTTGTCGGCTATTTCCGAAGTGACTTCAACCGATTTTACGACTTTGCCATCTTTAATCACCACAATGTCAACCCGCCTACCCTCTCCTGTCTTTGGGTCTTTAACAATCTCACCCTTTTCATTGCAAAGATAAACCTCCTTTTGAATGGCGTAGCCTTCTTCCTTGGGAAACATCCTCTCAAGATCTTTTGTTGCTTCTGCTTCTCGTCGTTCTCCGTCTTCTCGGTTTTTTTCGACCTGCGAAGGTTTCTCCAGTTTCTCTTCGTTCAGTTCATTATTGATATCATTTTCTGATTCTGCCACTTCTTTTTGCAATTCGTTACTGAGATATGTAATTTGTTGATAATCAGACCCTCGCCATAACTCTTTTGGGAGAGCAACTTCATGCTCTATGTCGAATACTGGAAATAATTCCTTTATAACTTCAGTGTTCGGCAACGGAATTTCTTTATGCTTATAGATTACATCTGTTTCTCGATTCTCTCGCGGATAAAACAAATCTCTTATCCGCCGCTCCTCACTAAACTTATCGGGAACATCGGCTTTCTCCCTTTTTTCTGCATATTCCGATTCTTTCATTAATCTTCCTTTTAAATTATCTTATCCCTGATTGAAAAATCAAACTACTTTGAAGAAACTCAAGCGATCTCCAATAAGGTTTCATATTGGCGTTTTACCCGTTGATTGGTAATTCTCATGTCCAAAGTATTATCGCTGACCTTAATTTCAGTCGGTCGCTTCATTCCCTCTGAGAAGTAAAGCGCGTGGCCCGTTTTTAGTGTATTCAGATACTTTTCCTCATCAGCACTCAACCCCAGCGAAGAACCAATAAGCTTTTGATCGTCTGCCGCAACCATCCTGTGAACAATCTTTGTATTTGTGTTCTTGATCACATCTGGGAGGAGTTTCGAAGGAATTTGTTCGGAGACGATGACGCCTTGCCCCATTGATCGCATTTCTGCCAAAACATTCGCGAAAAACTCCAAGGCTTTTCCGCGTGGATTTCCACGATGTTCGCTCGCGCCATCCTGTGCTGTGTTCTTCAGCAGACGATGAGCTTCCTCTACGACCAGAAGATGCTTGAGGCTCCTGTCCCATTGCATCCTCTGATCGATTTCTCGATTATTGTTTAATTGACGATATTCGCTAAGAAATGTCAGTAGGATACCAATAAAGAATGCCTTATCGTCATCGTTTGAAAGCGCTTCCAATTCAAGTACGGTTGGCCTTGTTAGGAGGGACTCAATATCAAACTTCTTTTTCGTATTAAAGATATCTCCCCTTGCACCGACGCAAAGGCTTTCAAGCCGTGCTACAAGCGCACCATGTATATTATCTTTAACTTCGCCCGTATATTTTGATTTCTTCAAATAGATCTCTACCTGTTGCTTTAAATCTAGTATAGTCGGATATCCCAGTTGGCATGGTAGACCTTGGAATTTACCAGTTCTTAAATTCCAATTTGCTTCGCAATAGGCCTCGTGAATACACTTTTCTAGAATATACGGAAGTGGATCAAACAAGGAAAATGCAGCATTGAAGATAGCCATCAGAAAATCAATATGGGAAGACAGCGATACACCTTCCATAACATAGAAAGGGTTCATTGAAAGGGGAGCCGTGTCTTCGCCGATTGTATAAATTAGTAAGGACTCTCTATGTCGATCGCTAGCAATAATCTTTCGATATTCCCGTTTTGCCGACTCCACGACTAAAAACGGTACGTCGCATGTCTCAATCAATGCCTTTACTGTGGTTGTCTTTCCGCTACCCGTGATACCACACACAAATACATGCTTCGCCATATCGCCAGAATTCAAGCTGAATTCGCCGCCATTCAAAGGTTCTCCATTCTCGCAGATACATCCTATTACTTGAGCTCCTTTGTCCGACATCGACGGATCATCGTCAGATTTAGGAAGGCTCAATCCCAAAATAGGCGCCTTGCTTACGCTGTAGCCGAGAAACGGCTCAACTGGCGGCATAGATATATGTGCAAGCTCCTCGTTAGTCAGCGTAGAAATAAGGCTTCTGGAAAATATATTTTCTTTATCGTTCGCTACTGGAAAAAGAAGCGGTCTTTCTGGATTAACGTCCTCAAAAACAAAATTCGGCGGAAACATGTCACGGCTGGGTTTAGCAAGCTCGCCGTTAAAGGATGCTGCAAGAATTTGACGGCCTTCCGGTGTTTTCGTTACAAACGTTATAATCGTTTTCCAGGCGCCAATATTTACACCGCGCACGAGTCGTTCAACTTGCCTTTCTGCTAACTGCTCAAGTTCAAGAGCAACACTATTCTGCTCCTCAAAACTCAAATTTTCACTAAAACTTTCGCTAGAGGTCGTTCCATGAGATTTTATCGGTTCCGCGAATGCAACGTCAGAGATGGCAGTACCAATCCTGCCTCCGATTTGATCCCCAACGCTAACCGCCCTGATCATAATTTCGGGGCCACAGACCATGCCTAACCTAGCACCCCCAACAGCCCCTACTAAACTCCCTACTAAAGGAAGTGATGCGGACATTAGTCTGTTCATTCCACTCAAAGGCTCTTGAACGTTGCTTGTATGTGACTCTGAAAATGCGATGTTTGTGCTTCTTGTTCTCTTCGCAAGCGTGTGGCATCTGTCTCTAATGTCACACATCTCTCTCATCTGGCTCGAAAGAACTTCTGGCAATATCGGCGAGGATATGAACATCAGGATGTAATCTTGTCCGCGCATACTTCGGATGATTGAAGACAAGTTAAACTTCTGGTGCTCATCGTTTTGTTTTAAAACCGGCAGGCCTGTCACAAGGCCTCCGTGACGCATTTCGCCTTTCAAGAACTGTAAAACACTCTTTTGTTCGCAATACTGCGCGCTCGTTCCCGGAATGAGGCCGTTGAGAAGATTTAAAAAAATCTCTCTCAAATTCATTTTTGATGCAAATGCTTTTTCATTTGGGATAAACCCCAAATATAAATTCACCGAATGAGCACTGCCCGAAATAATTGTCGCGGCAGAACACCCCATTGCGTGCACAGCTGAAAGAACACTTTGAAACCGTTGATTGAAATATCTGAAATCGTCTTGTTCTCCTGTATCTCGAACTGGTAATATTATCTCAGAAATACGAAAAAAATAAATTTGTTCAAGAAAATTTATTGGCAAGTGCCTCAGCCACTTCGAAATGTTGCTTTGTTCTGCAAAAGGAGCAAAATTCGAGAGCAATTGATCAAGTTCGCGGGCGTTTTTACTTTCTTTGCTTGTCACTATTAAGTTCCTTTCTGAGCATTGCGGGAGGACAGCAGGAACTCATCAAATGTAGCTTCAAAGTCGCTTTCAATACGTTCGAGGTAGACCGTGACCTCGTTTTCAACTTTCTGGGTATACTTAGCAATATATTCGTCAAAAAAACGACGAGCTAAATCTCTCGGCAGATTCTTTGCTCCTTTATAGGAGATTAATGTTGCCACCACAGTGCCTAAAAGAATCGCAACTTTCAAAAACATATACTGGGATCCGTCGATTTTTGCTGTAGTTACCATTCCAACTGCGCCGACGACTGATGCAGCTATTGTACCGGCCCACAAGCGTGGATCACGTGTCCAAAGGTTTTTCAATTCACTGAGATTGTCGATGGATGTCTGATAATGAAACTTGTTTCGAAGGTCTAATTCATAAAATTCATTTTGTAACGACGCAGATTCATTTTCAATTGATGCACGAGCATCAGTCATAAGGTAATTGATCAATGTCTCGAAAAGTACTTTTCTCCTGCGGGAGATCTCCCGCTGTAACTCTACATCAATATCGCTTAGCTTAATTTTCTGGGGGCTTTTCTTGTTAAAATAGCAAGACACATAACTCCGAATTTTGTCAAATTCCTCGGAAATGTCATCCTTGATTTTGGAAGTATGATCCTTGATCATTCTAAGTTAACCATAAGTTCAGTTAAACGGCGCTGCTGCTCTTGAATTTTTTCCTTCGTTTGAGTCTTTTCATTTATTTCTTTAACAATTTGCTCATTATTAAGTTTGCTTTGCTCAATCTCTCCAATACTTTTCATGCGCTGGTCGACGGCTTGAGCGACTTTATTTTCGAAGGGTTCGAGAAACAGCTTTAGGTAATTTTCCATGCTTAATTTTGCGTTATCGGAGATTTCCTCAAATCCGTCGAGGAATTTTTTCCTCATACCTTTATGAAATTCCTCGTCACTAAATTCCGTAAGTTCCACGAACCAAGACTTAATAGTTTCAATCAAGCCTTCAGGTTTTTTGGTCACATAAGCCGCCTTATACGCTTCTTCAAATGCGTTTAGTTCCAAACTGGTAACATCGATTTTCGGTAAAGAAATTGTTTTTCTGGATTCTCTTAACTGGAATTGAAGTCTGTCTTGTTCCGCCATGAAGTCACGCTTTAAATTAGAGGCAGAATCTTGAATAAGCGAGCTTAGATTATCCTGATATTTGAAAAAAATGACGGTATACGGGGTGCAAGGGTCTTCTATTTTTTCCATCTCCTCCTCAAGTGACATTTTATAGTCATCATCATTTGCAATTTTTTCTAAATCTTTTTTTATATCATCTGTTAGACTTTCAATCTTATCATCTATTAGCCCCTTCCCGCTATACTCTGTCTTTTTGCCATCAATAAATCTGCGTATATCTCTCTTATACTTGTCTAGATTTTCTTTTCGGACCTCGATTTCGGCTTCAAAATTCTTTGGATTCTTTATTTTTGAATTGTTTAAGCTGATTTCTTCATCGAGCTGATTAATTATTTCCGAACATCCCAAAGCTAACATTTCGAGAATCTGATAAATTAAAATGTCAGATGATCGTTTAACTAATTTATCAATAGCTTTTCTCAATCCGCCAAAGTTTGCAACTTTTTTAACTTTATTTCTCACCTGATCCGGCGTAAGATCTGAATATCTCAAGGTTATATCTTCAAGCGTACGCAATTTTCGTTTAACAAGGGACTTTTCCGCATCAACGTTATAATTACCCGAATCTATGGCTTCATATTGCTCTATTTTGCTTTTGTATTTTTCTTTAAGTAGTTCAGCGTCAATTTCCTTTTCAACGTCGTCCAAAGTTAACTGAGCAATTGAATCTACATCAAAAACATGACTTTTTTCGAATAAATCACGATATTGCAATTTTGCCGTTTCAACCTTGGATGTGACGTCCTCCTCGGGTTCGCCGTTGTTTCTTTTTGTGAGTGCGAGATAGAGTTGCTGTTTACGCTTGTCCATCGCATATTCGTGTACAAACTCGTAGAAATGTTCGCTTTCAATTTTCTCAGTTAAAGAATGAACGAACACGAAAGCATTCGCTTCCTTAATTTGCTTGAAAGTGACACTTTGAACCCCACCAACTGCGCCTATTCCTGGGCTATCAACGATCCTGAAACCGGGAAATATATCGTCCCCTAGAAAAATGCCAAGTGTAATTGAACTAGGGATTTGCCCCAGAGATCTTTCGCGCAAGTACTTGTCAACGCAAGATTTTGCGGTATCATCGTAGGGGAGTTTACTATCGTGGAACCAATCGTTGATTGGCAAACCACCGTCAAGCACAAGTTTGCCGTCGGCATCCAACTCATGCTTGTGAGCAACAATATAGGAGTCGATTGTTGTTGTTGGAATTATATTATACTGTTGTTGAACAGATGCGACCTTGCGCAGAAATTTCCCTATTTCCAACTGATCGTCTTTTGGCGACCCAAATTTCTTTTGTTCGTGGTTATCATCTGCATAGCAAACATCAACAAAACAGTCTTCCGGACCTTCAGAGCAGCGAATCTCAATTATTATATTCGAACATTGCAGAGCGCCGGTCGGGAGTAAATCACTGCCAGTTAGCGCATTTATCAAGGTAGATTTGCCAGCCTTTGCTTCCCCTACAATGAATAATTTGAATGTATAGTTTCGGAGATTCTCCTCCGCTTTTTGGAACCCCTCTTTACCAATGTTGTCAGGCAATCCGCCACATAACCGTTTACTCTCTTCTACCAAATTGAAGACGGCTTCTCGCTGTTGTTTAAAGTCTCTTCCAATCATTCAAAATCCCTTTCTTGGCGACACGCCGACAGATTTTTAGCACCAAACAAACTCATTCTTGAAATTCCTCCATTCGAAAATCGCATCCATAACCAATTTGGGGCTATGGCTTATTGTGATGTGATGTCGCATTAAGGTAAATTGAACCTGTTGCTTAAGAATGTGCAAATCTTCTCTGAGACGGTTTGATATATTTGAGTTAGGTAGTCCGGCACGGATTCCCCACCCACCATGAGTAAGGCGGAAACCTTTCATCGTTCTAACAAACTTTTCGGGGTTGCTGAAAATCTGCACCATTTCGTGAAAGTCGTCATTTAAGTCTTCCGACTTTTTCCAAGTATCGTCAAAGGCAACCCTGTGGGTATTGCTGACAAATCCTTTGTAGCATCGCTTGGAATTAAATGGGGGATCAAGAAAAATTAGATTAGCGAACCCGTCAGCCAAGTCCTCGCGCATTACCTCAAGGTAGTCGCTTAAAGAAGCTTTTTGGTTCGGTGTGTGTGGGGGGGGGGGTGATCATTCTTACCCCGATACGTCCACCGCCGGCCTTACTTGACTGGTGTAATCTGCCTACAACCACGCCGGCTTCACCTGTCGAAACCTCAGCAGCCGATATCGCGTAACCCACCTCATCGGATAGGCAATTTGGTTGTGGCATAGCTTTTATCATGTAGTGATTTTTTTATTTTTGTGATAATTTTGTTATCTTTGCAAATTAGCTCGCCAATGTCAAGCGGAAATTTAAAAGAGGCAGTCATTCCCGCTAATTTTTTTTCATGATGCCGTGCGGGTGATTTTTGCGTCAAAAAAATATCCACCTACC
>JAPORV010000025.1 GCA_026710055.1 Aestuariivita sp. | reverse complement strand
CATCCAGCCCCTGTTTCATGACGGCCACCACCAGAATGTGCCAGAACGTCATGCCAGGGCGACCATTCCCGCGATCAACCTGCTGGCTGTGATACGCTTCAATCAGACCAGGAACCGTGTCACGGGCGTCACGATGACACCACAAGGCCTGTCAGGCATAGCAGAGAACTTCGGT
The DNA here is from genome assembly GCA_026710055.1 of Aestuariivita sp. Lineage (GTDB taxonomy): Bacteria > Pseudomonadota > Alphaproteobacteria > Rhodobacterales > Rhodobacteraceae > JAPORY01. Next base: position 8,170 of record JAPORV010000025.1, on the reverse strand, counting down.
ATCATCGCGGGAGTTAGGGTCGAAGGTGAGCTGATGGGTGGCGGTATTGCCAGGAAGGGGTTGTATGGCGAAGGATGTGCGCATAGGGTGATTTTCTTTTGGGAATTATATACCAAAGTGCCAAAAAAGTTTTGCGCGCCCCCTTGATTTTTACAGCAAAGTGCCATATATCAAACCTGCATAAGGAGAGAGTATTATGGCGCAACCAGCCCCCGGAAAATCCTACCGTAAAGGTATCAGCCTTCCAAAATTAATCAAAATGTTTCCCGACGATGAAACAGCCCGCAAATGGATCGAAAAAATCGTTTGGCCAAAAGGTCCAAGCTGCCCTTATTGTGGATCAAATAACGTTCAATCTAATATCAAACATAGATCTATGACGCACCGTTGCCGTGATTGCAAAACTAAGCCAAGATTCAGCGTTAAAACCGGCACTGTTATGCAGTCCAGCAAGTTGGGGTATCAGTCATGGGCAATTGCCGCTTATCTTGTCACAACCAGTCTTAAGTCGGTATCAAGCATGAAACTGCACAGAGACTTAGAGATAACCCAAAAATCAGCTTGGCATTTAGCGCATAGGTTGCGTAAAACATATGAGTTAGGGTTGCCGATGTTTTCTGGTCCAATCGAGTGTGACGAAACTTACATAGGTGGGGTTGAGAAAAACAAACATTCGGACAAGAAATTGAAAGCTGGACGCGGTGGCGTTGGCAAATCAATTGTCGCGGGTGCTAAGGATCGTAAAACAAATAAAGTTGTTGCTAAGGTTGTAACAGACACGACAAAAGAAACACTGCACGGATTTGTCGAGGATGTTAGTATTACAGAAGCACAGGTTTATACTGATGAAGGGTCAGGTTATTCTAATTTAAATCGGCCTCATGGCGTTGTTTGCCATAGTGCTGGAGAGTATGTAAAAGATATGGCTCACGTCAACGGAATTGAAAGTTTTTGGGCATCTTTGAAACGTGCGCATAAAGGGACATTCCATAAATTCAGTAAAAAGCATCTACACCGTTATGTTGCCGAGTTTTCTGGCAGGCATAATGATCGCCCAAATGATACTCTTTTTCAAATGCAATCAATTGTTGAGGGCATGAAAGGTAAACAATTAACGTACAAGGAACTAACGGCAAACAATGAGCCGGATAGTAGAACACAATGATGGACAATGTTGTCCCCATTGAAACAGTTGAAGATGAATAAGAACGCCGAATGACCCCTTCCCCTAACTGGCAAAACCGTACGCTATGGACGGGCGACAATCTGGACATTATGCGCGGCATGAACAGCGAGTCGGTTGACCTGATCTATCTTGACCCGCCGTTCAATAGTAACCGCGATTACGCCGCCCCAATCGGGTCCGAAGCCGCGGGAGCGGCCTTCAAAGACACTTGGGCATTATCGGATGTGGATGAAGCCTGGCACGGCGAGATTGCGGATCGCGAACCCGTACTTTACGCCGTTATCAATGCGGCAGGCATGGCTCACGGCAAGGGCATGAAATCATACCTGATTATGATGGCCGTGCGACTGTTGGAAATGAAACGGTTGCTAAAAAAGACGGGAAGCATCTATTTGCATTGTGACCCAACCGCAAGTCACTATTTGAAAATGTTGATGGATTCGATATTTGGAAGCCGCAATTATCGAAACGAAATTGTATGGTGCTATCGCGGTCCTGGGTCTCCTAAAATGCGTCAATTTAACCGCAAGCATGATGCTATTCATTGGTATTCAGGGGGGGGGGGGTCGTGGACATTTAATGCAGATGCAGTGCGCCTTCCTCATCATGCCAAAACAAAAGCAAACTACAGGGAAGGTTTGTTGGGGTCGGGACATGCCGACACTCCTTTGCGGGCAGGGAAAGTGCCCGAATCTTGGTGGGCTGAAGAAAAAGGCAATGGATTTTCCATTGCTGCAAAACAAAAAAAACAATATATTGGTTATCCAACTCAAAAACCGGACGCTTTGCTTGATCGCATTGTCCGCGCCAGTAGCAACCTTGGCGATATGATCCTAGACCCGTTCTGCGGTTGCGCCACGGCGCTGGTTGCCGCTGACAGGCTGGGTCGTGAATGGGTCGGGATTGACTTGTCTGAACTTGCTGCCAAGCTGGTCTTGAAGCGGTTGCGAGACGATAGGGGACCGCTTTTCGATAGCGTCATTCACCGCACGGATATTTCAACTCGGACTGATCTTGGTAAGTTACCCAATTACCGGACGCACAAGCATACATTGTTTGGGCGGCAAGAGGGTGTTTGCGCGGGCTGTCTCACCTTGTTTCCGTTTCGGAATTTGACCATTGACCATATTATCCCGCAATCAAAAAGAGGCAGCGACCACATTGACAACCTGCAACTCTTGTGCGCGGCTTGTAATTCATCTAAAGGCGCGGGATCGCAGGAAGCATTCTTGGCCAAACTTACACAAGAAGGAATCAGGAGCTGACGAAACCAAAACACAAAACTGAGTCAAAATTCAAAATAACGCGCTATGACTAAGCGGCCACTCTTGCGAATTCAACCACACAATTCCCATAAATAAATCTAAACTAAAACTTCACAGGAAACAATGAAATCAACTAAAATCCATACAACTAAACACCCTGTTGTTTGTCTTAAACCATCTAACTATCAGCCTAAAAAAGTAGAGCTTGAAGAAGACGTCCGAATCGACGCAAGCCCTGAAGATGTTATTAGGAACGCTTTTCGACAAGTGAAAATTACAGAAAATAGTTCTTAATCTTAGCGAACTAAGGTTAATGGTGTTTCAATTGATTCAAAATTTGAGCTAATGGGCTTGGCACTTTGGTATATAATTCCCTTTCTTTTATGAGATTCTGGCGAAGATTTGCTGATTTGGGGCAAATCTTGGTTATAATTGCTGATATTATCCCAAATACCCGCAATCTTCGCTAGGGAAAAACGACAAAAGAGTCAAGTTATTCAGTGTTTTAATACTGATCTTTAGGTTTTTTTACAGACGCTAATTAGAAAAGTTAGCGGGAATTGCTGAAGATCCCAGAAGGGTTTTGTCGGATAGTTTATTTTCTGGTATTATTGCTATATAAAGTCTATTAAGAAAGTCTAAATTATCCCAATAAATTGCTAAAAAATATTCATTTTTTGTTAGATTTCTCTGATGAAGATTTCTGATATTGGGCACAATTCCTTAATATTTTGTGATATTTTCATCGAATTAGTAATTTTCGCTAAATTGAAGGAAAGGCATCCACATATTTCAGTTGATTCAACATGTTGAAAAATGTGCTTTTATACATGGTAGACTCTTGAATTTTGTGAAAAAGGGGGTTTTTTAACAGATAATACATATGTTTTTGCTGAAGCAGTTTGTTTAAGAGACAGAGTTTGATAGGAGATATGCTGTGTTTACAGGTATCATTACAGATATTGGAATTGTGATCTCGTTAGAGCATGTTGGCGACATGCGGGTTCGTATAGCAACAAATTATGACATCAATGAAATAGATATTGGTTCTTCAATTGCGTCTGATGGTGTTTGTTTGACAGTCGTTCAAACTGGGAATGATTGGTATGAAGCGCAGGTCAGTCATGAGACAATATCAAAAACGAATTTGTCAAGTTGGGTTATCGGTAGAAGGATAAATCTTGAACGTGCTTTACGAATAGGTGATGAATTAGGGGGTCATATCGTTTCAGGGCATGTTGATGGCGTTGCGCAATTAATTTCGATAGAGCAAGTTGGTGAGAGTACTGAAATGCAATTTCAAGTACCGGAACATTTATCATGCTTTATTGCGGCAAAGGGGGCAGTTGCCTTAAACGGAACTTCATTGACTGTTAATGACGTAACCAATCATATATTTGGGGTAAATTTCATCCCCCATACTAAATTGGTCACGACGTGGGGAGATGTGGTTCAAGGAGATATGGTGAATATCGAAGTTGATACGGTCGCACGCTATATTTCGCGATTATCGGGTATCGATTGACTGAGAGTTGTTTGATTCACAACATTTGGGGTATGAAGAGTCTGTGCGTCTTCAATGAGTAACTGAGTTCCAGCCAGCTGGAGATACAGAAATTAAATTGAAAGCCTAGTTTATGAATGTTCAACTCATGAATTCTTCAACTGATGGTTTGAGCGATGCGATTTCGACAATTGATGAAATAATTGATGAAGCTCGTAATGGTCGAATGTATATTCTTGTTGATCATGAAGATCGTGAAAATGAAGGAGATCTTGTTATTCCTGCACAAATGGCAACGCCAGAAGCAATAAACTTTATGGCAACGCATGGGCGTGGTCTTATTTGCCTTAGCCTGACAGGAGAACGGATTGATTCACTTGATCTTAATTTAATGGCGTCGAATAACTCCTCTCGACATGAGACGGCCTTTACGGTGTCAATTGAAGCCAGAGAGGGCGTGACGACGGGAATTTCTGCTTATGACAGAGCGCATACGGTGGCGGTAGCCATTGATTCTGCAAAAGGCGTTCAAGATATTTCCAGTCCGGGTCATATATTTCCGCTGCGTGCACGTGATGGCGGCGTATTGGTTCGTGCTGGTCATACGGAGGCTGCTGTAGATATCAGTCGTTTAGCTGGCCTCAACCCGTCCGGTGTGATTTGTGAAATCATGAATGAAGATGGAACGATGGCTCGACTTCCAGATTTGGTGGCATTTGCACAACGTCATGAGCTCAAGATTGGGACAATTAGTGACTTGATTGCTTACAGGCGTCGAAATGACAATCTTATTCGTGTTGAAAGAGAGGAAACTGTTTCATCGGAATTTGGCGGCGATTGGATGCTTCGAATTTATTCGGATGAAACGCAAGGGACTGAGCATATTATTCTTATAAAAGGTGACATTAGTTCAGATAGACCTGTACTTGTAAGGATGCATGCGATGGACCCTATGCTCGATATGGTTGGGGTCGGTGGTTCTGGGCGCACACGTAATTTTGAAGACGCTATGAAAATTATCGCTGCAGAGGGTAGGGGTGTTTTGGTTTTACTACGAGACACTAATATAAAGGTTATGGCTAGGAATGAAGCGTCACCACAAACCTTAAAGAAATACGGCTTAGGTGCGGAGATCTTAAATTCCATTGGCTTGTCAGACCTTATTTTACTTTCTGATAGTCCGAAGCCTAATATTGTTGGGTTAGATGCTTATGGACTGAGAATTGTTGCAACAAGAAAGATGAATGAGGTTTAAGAGATGGTTGCGTTCAAATCCCGGTACGCGCTGTCGAGGCCTGTTTTTGAAGAGCAAGCAAAACTCTTACTGGTGGTTGCGCCTTACTATAAAGAAATTACCGACGCCTTGATTGTTGGTGCGCAATCCGAAATCAGTGCCATTAATGCAGTCAGCGAGATTATTGAGGTTCCTGGTGCGTTGGAAATACCCACAGCGATTGCTATGGCTGATAAGCAATCTGATTTTGATGGGTACATAGCTTTAGGCTGTGTTATTCGTGGAGAAACAACCCATTATGATGCTGTTTGTTGTAATTCAAATCAGGCTATTCAATTCTTGGGTTTACGGGGATTATGTATAGGAAACGGTATTTTAAATGTTGAAAATCATCAACAGGCGCTCAAACGCGCTAACCCAGCTTTAGGGAACAAAGGTGCTGCGGCTGCGGCTGCGGCTCTTCATTTAATTTATCTTCGAATTAAGTTACGTAAATCAACTAATGCTGTTGGATTTCGAACTCGTGAGGATGGTATAACTTCTGAAAAGTCTGCCAGTTCTGATAGGAAATGACTAAGCGTTCGGGGCCAACTAAATGTGGTCACAATTATCGAAAGCGTTCAGCGGCACGACTTTATGCGGTGCAAGCGTTATTTCAAATGGAGGTTAGTGGGCAATCTTCGGAATCGATTAAGGAGGAATTCATTACATATCGTTTTGGTGAGGAGATCGATAATCAGGAAATTCTAGAGGGTGACATTGATTTTTTTTCCATTCTTGTTGATGATGCTGTTAATTATCAAGCGTTGATTGACCAGATGACAAAGCGAGCGCTTGTAGATAAATGGCCATTGTCACGGATTGATCCGACAATAAGAAGTTTATTTCGTGCTGCTGGCGCCGAGTTAATACGTGATCAAGTGCCGCCTAAGGTTATCATTAATGAGTTTATTGACATTGCGTGTGCTTTTTTTCCGAGCGGTCAGGAGTCGAAATTTGTAAACGGTGTATTGGATCATATGGCGCGAGAGGTACGCCCGGATGACTTTACAATAGTTGGTTAAGTGTATTCTTGATCGCAGACTCGAAAAGCGGGAACCGCCAATCAATCGTGAGGTGTTGATTCCCGAGAACCTGTATGTACAGGTGGGCGTCAGATAATCAGACCACGATCTGAACAGTGCCAACTCCCTCGGATAATTTTAAGGCCACCGGAATGCACCCGTTCACGGAAAGGGCAGAACCCGCTTATAAACACTATAACTTTTTTGTAAAAATACAAGTGTCGAGATGTGAACATTAGAAAAATGCAAAAGCTATTTGATCATGACAGTTATTTGATATTCTTCCAGATAAATCATTATTAGAAGAAATTCGATTTTTGCCTCATAGCTGAAAAAGAGACATTATTTGTTTTGCTTGGCAGCATTCGAAATTAGGATGAGTGCTCCTCTGGTGAATTTATTTCTTTCATTATAGCTGCAGGGCTTTTCTTGCATTTCTAAGTGTAAGTTGTTGTTTGTGTAAGAATGGGAGCGTGCGAATCACTCATCAAAGTCAATGCCTAAACAAGGCAGATCTGATGGTTATATAAATCCATTCTCAACACGTATTTTCCCCTTTATGAGTTGGTCGTGAAAAGGCGTTTCAATTGTTTCGCACATCAAAATATTGGGGATTGATAATGCCAATTGAATATTTGCTACCCACTCCACTGGTCCGGCGTACAAGTGCGATGATATTTGTGCGTTGTATACCTCTGCCAAAGTAGCAATTTTTTGCTTCCCAGATTCCACCCGCACGGCCTAACGCTGGTTGTAGAATTCTGGCAGCACCTGACCTCAAGATGTGCGCAAATTCCACTTTGGTTGTTACTCGTTCACCTGTTGCTATCGGAATCCTCACAGAACGCGCGACTTTAGTCATTTCATTAGTTGCGTCTGGCGGCACGGGTTTCTCAAATCAAAGTAGAGAATATGGCTCAAGTGCTTGACCAAGCCGAATCGCGCCCACAGTTGAGAATTGACCGTGTGTGCCCAACCGAATATCGGTTTTGTCTCCGACTTCCGCTCTAATTGTACGAAAAAAAATGACCGATTGAGAAATGTTTGATATCGCTGGCATATGGCCACCTCAAAGTGTATAAGGGCCAGCAGGGTCAAACTTTACAGCAGTATATCCATTCTTGATGCACGCAATACTTGCTTCCGCAGCCATTTCATGAGATGCCTAAAATTCGATGATATCATGGTGTGGAAGTGGATACAGATTTGTGTAAGCACGAATACTGTTGTTCATTCGATCACTGATTAAGGAATAAACTGGTTGATCACGGTCTTTACCTAAAATATCGCAACAAGCGATCTCTAAACTAGACCATGCATCCATGACTATTAAATCAGGTCGTTGCGTAAACCCGCTTGAATATGCACGACGAAACATTAGTTCAATGTTCTCTGGATTTTCTCCTTCCATATGACGTTCGAAAACATCTTGGATTACTTGTTTCATCGCGCGTGAACCAATTGAGCAAGCGTAGCACTCACCCCATCCAATTATGCCATGATCAGTTGCTAGCTTTACAAAAGTCCAATAACGTCCGCCCCCACCGGGTGCTGCTGACGCGATCACAATAATTTCAAAGTTCGCAAGTTTCTTACTTGGAACTCCTTTTGCTTACAACTATTCAAATGCCAATATGCAAAAAGATAGGAAATGTTATGTCAAGTCTCATCGTTATTTGGTAGTCTGGTTTCCATAGCCTGGTCAGTAGATATCAGTTTTTTGCGGATTATAACCTTTGCTAAAATAAAATTCGTAACTGTTTTGATTCTAAAGGGAGAATCGATACGGCCAGCAAGAACAGCACCGGTAAGGCGCACCACGAGGGAATCAGTCTGGTTCAGCTCTGCGACATGTTTGCGACTCGAAGGCCGACATACACGACATCATCCGCGACCTCGGGGCGAGGGGCCTCGGGG
>JAPORV010000301.1 GCA_026710055.1 Aestuariivita sp. | reverse complement strand
TTCAAAAAAAACAGACTTCTGACCGGACAGGCGGAGTCCGTCTGCTGCGTCATTTTGGCGGAAATGTCGGCCTGATGAGGCCACCGGACATCGGGTAATCGGCGGTTGAATGATCAAATTTCTCAACAAGTTTGATATGATGATGAAAAATATTCATATTTGTCTCTTGGCAGTCGCCAGAAAAAAGGGGGGGGGGTTAAAAGACACTAAATTAATATGCTTTAATGCCCATTATAACCCCAAAGCTCGGTATCCTTCAACAACTTTGTTAATTGCCGCAAAATATGCCGCTGTTCTGAGATCTTCTACTTCGTCTCGCGATACCCAAATATTACGAATTAACTGATAAGCCGTGCGCATAGAATCATCAAGCCCACTACGTACCAATTCAAGCTCATCTGCACCCTGCAAATATTTTGCTTTGAAATTCGCACTTAAAGTCCAGCCAATTCCTGTATCTGCTGAAAGCCTCTCCAATTCGTCAACGATTAGTTGATGACGGTCCTCTTCCTGTCGTCTTTGCATTCGTCCGAAACGAATGTGTGACAAATTCTTTACCCATTCAAAATATGATACAATAACTCCACCAGCATTCGCATAGAGATCTGGGATAATGACTGCTCCTTTCTTACGGAGTATGTCATCAGCACTTGCGGTAATTGGCCCATTTGCAGCCTCACAAATTAACCGGGCCTTAATTCGTTCGGCATTTGACCTATTAATGACAGCCTCCATCGCGGCAGGAATCAAAATATCACACTCATGTTCGAGCATTGATGCACCATCAGTGACATAATCTGCATCTGGAAAACCTATAACGCTACCATGCACATCCATCCAGTCATGGACTGCCTGAACATCAAGACCTTGTTGGTTAACAAGCGCACCGTCACGTTCAATGATTACACAAATTTTAACCCCATCTTCATCGCTCAAGAACTTTGCAGCATGATAACCAACATTTCCAAGCCCTTGAATAATGACCCGCTTACCTTCCAAATTGTCTGATAATCCCACTTTTATTACGGCGTGTTTATCGCGAAAGAACTCACGCAATGCGAACTGCACGCCGCGACCAGTTGCCTCTGTTCGACCCACAATGCCACCAGCATTTAAAGGCTTTCCAGTTACACAGGCTCGGGCGTTAATATCGGTGGTATTCATTCGGCTAAACTGATCAGCAATCCACGCCATTTCGCGCTCTCCAGTCCCTAGATCGGGTGCTGGAACATTTTGCGAAGGATTAATCAAGTCTCGTTTAACAAGCTCATATGTAAAACGACGTGTAATTAATTCCAGTTCTTCTTCGTCATAGTTTTGAGGATTAATTCTTAAGCCACCTTTTGATCCACCGAATGGTGCATCAACCAAAGCACATTTATAAGTCATCAACGCAGCTAACGCTTCAACTTCATCTTGATGCAGGTTGGAAGCAAACCGGATGCCGCCTTTCACTGGCTCAATGTGTTCAGAATGAACAGATCGATATCCCGTAAAGGTATGAATATCGCCTCTCAATCGCACGCCAAACCGCACAACATAAGTTGAATTACAAATTTGAATTTTATTTTTCAAACCAGGTGAAATATCAAGAAGTGCTACCGCGCGATCAAACATTAAATCTACATTTTTGCGAAAACTCGCTTCAACTATATTAGATGAATTCATCTCATTCCCCTTCAATTTTCAGATAGATGATAAATCGATCGCAGTTTCGCCTTCAGTTTAAGAAGAGAATAATAGCAAAAATCTATCCATTACTTCTCTGTAGTATTTAAAAGAGATTGAATAAATTGAGTTGATTAAACGACATCTCGTTACAAAATTTGTTTGTTAAACAACAATTGATTTAATTCACTTATCAAATGCGATTTCACCGCAATACTATGGAATAGTGTAGAAACCAAACGAATAAATCAATCTGTATTTGATATACTATGCAGGCACTTGCAAAACGCTGCATTTAAGCAAGTTTTTCCCGCTCTCGGGCCTTTTGTTGAAAGGCAGAAGGGACAGGTCGCATTTCTTCATCTATGAAAAAAAGAAACAATCACGTAGGGTTCGTCTGCTTAAAGGAACGATTGGTCTCATTCGCAATACCTACATTTGGCGGATCAAAACGGCGCAATCCCTGCGTGTCCAAAATCACCTGCACCTCCCGAAAGGCCGGATAATATTCTTCGTAAAGTTCGCGCCTGAGAGATTTAAGAAAGTTCCATTCACGGGATCGTGTATGACTGGCAACATTAATATTGTGGGGCTGGGCTTGACCCAGCACCGCTTCAATTGTCTGTTCAGAATTCGGCATAAAGCGCCGAAGTTCATCGGAGGTCTTTTCAAAATCATCCAGCTTTTCTGGAGTGAGGGTCAGTCCGGCTTCCCAGAGTTCGACAAACAATGCCCGAAGATCATCAACCGCCTCCGCATCATCGTTCCGATCAAGCTGGATCACTGCCTCACGATTGGACATCAGACCACCATCGGTCAGATTTGATGACCCCAACAACACCGATTCATCAAAAATATAGATTTTTGCATGAAACCGGCTGGTGAAATAACGGATTGTAATGTTCGGTATCCCATGCAGCTTGCGTAACGCTCGCGGACTCGTTGCTTCATTCAAGCCGATTAGAAGCTCCACTGTCTTGCCTTTTCCAGCGGCCTTAAGAAGAATATCCGATCGCGTGAAATAGGGCGTTGCAAAGTGCAAATGCGATGATGTCTCAATCAGTCTTATAAACGCATTAATAACAAAATCATTGTCTGGACCGTTTGAAAAGATCTTGTTCGTAATATTTCTCACCAATAGAATGTTTGGTGGCACAGACCGTTTTTCTTCTCGTGACAAATACTGAATTCAAGTAATGTAATAAGGATCACTATGTGTCGTGAATGACAAACATAATTGGTTGGAACGGCAATTATCGTGATGTCTCGATCAAATTAATTGCATCTATCCGGGTCGTTCAAACCGAATTATCTGCGAACTAAACCCTATTCCGTACAAACGGTTCGTTCGGAAAACGCTGGTTTCCCAGACCCTACACCCCACCTATAGTCGCAACTAATCTGGACTGAAATCAGGCAATAATTGCAAGCCGTTACAGATAGAAAATAAAGAAGTAACCTTTAAAATTATGTCCCGATCCGAATCAAAATGCAATCAGCGACGGTGAAGGCGGTCACTTAGTCGCTGAGATTCTGATCGGCAGTCTAGATGCGGACATAGCAGGGCACGCTCAACGATCGCGAAATATTTGAACCAGTGAGCTATTTTAAAGCCGCATTAACAGCACCGATAAGCTTTTTCCACTGCTCCCGCTCCTGTTCGCTTAATTCCGAAGCTTCATTATCGCGTGACCATCGAACAAATTCCTTCGCAAGGCGGTACTTCGAAAATCTCTCGACCTCGCTCCTAAAAATACTGACGAGTGGTCTTTGTGGCTGTTTACCCGCAGCGTCAGCAATATCCCAGCCGAACTCTGATTTCGCAACGTTGATCAGCGTATCTCGAAGGAGGTCTTCGACCTCAGCGGCGTTGATCTCATCTTGCACGTAATCTTTCGTTCTCAAAATGCCCTTATTTCCAACCGTATGGACAAGGTTATCCTGCTGCGCTGCCTGATCACCGGCACCATCAGAATCGAGAAGCACTGCCACCTTAAAGCCTTGCGCATGAAGAATCGTCGCAAAATAGACGACCTTTCCCGCCGTGTTCGCAGGAACCAAGGCAATCTTTTCGTTAAGGTTTGCATCCTTTGATGCGCGCAGAAGTTGCGAAACCGCCTCAACATACCAGTAATCTGTAAGCCCCTCCAAAACGAGGTTTTGCTTCTGTGTAAAGAGGCTCTGAGCGAGGTCGTACCCAAGCGCCTCTTGCAACGGAAGCAGAGCGGCTGGATCGTTGGCCGTGATCGAAGTATGAATCTTCGTTCCCTCTTTACGGCTACTCATTTCAACCACGCGCACCAAATCAAGTTCGTCTGGTCCGACAAGGAAGGGTGAATGCGTCGTGTAGATGGTCTGATTCCCTTCTGCCAAACGCGTAATTGTCTTGCGAAACTCTCGCTGTTTTAATGCATGCAAGCTCATGCCAGGCTCATCTAGCAACAAAACAGCATTCTTATGCTCGCCCTGGGCCTCCGCGAAGAAGGAAACAAGCTATCGAAAGCCTTCTGACCGCTGGTTCAGCTCCACTTCGACTCCAAGGTCGTCTTCAACAGTAACCTTAAGATATTGTCCATCAGCTCGGAGTCGGAGTTTTGCTGCTTCGCCCTTACTCTGATCCGGCTTCCAAACAGAACGGACTTCCCGCGTTAGATTTACCTCCGCAGCATTCAACTGATACTGCCTCTCATCGAGTTTCTCACGAAACGCCTCTAAAGCCTCCGGGTCGTTTGCATCAGGTTCATCCGACGCGCCCATTTCAGAGAGCTCTTCTGCGTCGAAGCCCAACAGGTTCAAAAGACAAACATTCCCGTAGTCGTAACGCTCCTCGTCAAGTGTTCCATTGGTAATCCTGGTCGCAAGCTGCTTCAAGTGAATGAGCGGGCGGACACGGAAGTAATTGCTGAAAAGGACGAAGACAGGCACGCGAGCCCGCAGGGCTTGAACCGCTGCGTTTCGCGCATCGCCAATCTCGATATCCGCCTTGAGGCCATCGAACCGCGTTTCTTCTTTTTCATTGTCTTCATCAATGAATAGAAAAACAGTCTCCAGCCAATCCCGCAAGGTCTTGGCCTTTTCCCCTTCAATCGCTTGAGAGCCATCCCAGCCCTCTGTCGCCGCCTTAAGCGACTCTATCGGGGATTGCGCAAAACCATCTTCCGAAGGAGTGAACTGCTTGTCCGCGTGTGCAGCGAGGCGGATCAGATCCTTTTTTAAATCCTTACAGGTCTTCTTACCGGGCGCACCGGTTAGCTCATTGCCAGTCGTGTTGTCTAGGTTACGCCAAAGGACATAGTTCGCATCCTTCATTCCTTCCGGGAGATACTCTCAATCATCGTCGTCCAGCTCCAAACTCAGCTTCAACCACCCGAACGTTCGCAGGATTGATCTTGTCCGAAGTGATCTTGTTGTAATGCGCTCGTGGATAGTCCCTTAGAGCACTTAGCGGTTTGACGCTTTTCGGGGGGTTAAGGTGCTGGATTGCTTGAAGCAGCGCTGTTTTCCCCGCCTCATTTGGGCCGACTAAAATGGTTTTCTCGCCATTGACCTCAAATTCTTTACTATCAATAACCGACCGATAACTGCGCACATGAACTTTTTTAATTTTCATTCTTAGTCCCTACCTCGCTGCCATGGCCGCAACGTGACCCGCAAACTCGGTCACAAAGGTCTTTAGCGATGTGAGATCGCTCATGTTTCTATGTCGTCCGTCATCAACGGCCTCACGCGGGGACACCATAAGCGCAGTACTGGTGTACAAACCCTCCTGCACTAGGCGCTTACATAGGATGTCATAGCGCTCGATGTAGGATGTCAATCGAAATACTGGGTCAACTTGAAAATGTGGTTCGGCCACTTTCACTGGAATGGTTGATACTTCACATTCTTCAACGAGCATGAGCCACCCTAAAAACGGGCGCGCGGCATCATCGCCAAACGCCCCTTCTCGATATGCCGTCCAAAGATCATGAGCGCTACCCATGACTTCTTCGGATCGGTTGTTGAAGTTATTGCCAAAAGACGGTCCAACCTGCGATTTGAATTCGAGCGCAGCCACCAACTGGCCCCGTCGCATAATCAGCATGTCGCATTCTTTTGTTGGCCGGTAAAACCCGGGCAAAACAAGAATCTTCTTCTCAATACAAATCTCAGCATCCCAAAGCCCATTTGCTTCTACTAGTGACTGAACCATGCTAACAAATCCGTCGAGGTTCTTACCCGCCGTCACCGCTCCCCGAGCACCGGCATCCTGATTATCAAATTCAACTTGCTTGGCCATTGCTGCCTCTCGGTTCCTCCAGAAGAGCTTAACCGCGTCACGCGCTTGGGCTTCGTAGTTGGCAAGATTCAGGATCATAGCTTGGGCGCTCTCTCAATCAGGGCGGTCTCATCGGCAGACAGGCTGTAAAGACCGGCTACAATCTCGTTGAGCTCCTGGCAGTAGTCGCCTGTTTCAGCATACCGCTTTAACTGCGCACGGGTCGCTTCATTGACGTTCTTCCAATGGGGAAGCCTGATGCGCCGGAGATATTGCGCCTGAAACCGCAAGTATCCGCCACGCATCTTGGTCGAATAAAGCGACACGAATAGACGAGCGATCCCGGATCGCATGACGGCTTGTAAGGCGCGCACATCCCAAGTGTCTGACATGATGAAATAAAGGTTGTGGTGCGGATAGAGCTTGCCGCCTTCGTAGACTATGGAAGCATCCCCCTTAATGTCTGGGATCAAGAGCTTCTCTCGGGCCGCAAGCTCGGGGTAGATACGATCAATAGTGCGATACCAATTCTGAGGGGATTTGGTCGCAACGTGCCGCTTTCCGATCTGCTCAAATCGGTCTTCGAGATAGGTCTTGAACTTTGGGAAGTCCTCGAGGCGGACAAGTTTTCCATCATCACCAAAAGGGTTGATGACTCCCCTGCCCCGCCATTGGACATGACCCTCAAGGATGTCTTTTGTCATGACCAAGGGAAGTTTGCGGGAGGACTCCACATCAAGCTCTTCGAAATCTGCTATAAAAGCTTCATCTGCGCCGGTCGCAACGCCGATCCCTACCTTGCAGCCTGCTTCCTCAATGGTTGGCAACTCGGCCTTGAGGCGGTGCACTAAGGCAAGCGCATCAAAGTCTTCCAGTATCCAAGGCTCTCCCCCGACCGCTATTCGCTCGATCTCTCGAATGTCACTCGAGGATTTTAGCTTTGGTGCGGCAAGCTCACGCGCCAGCTTGCCAAGGGTCTTTCGATCAATCTTTGGCCGCGCAAAGACTCGAGTCGTATCACTCACTTCACCTGGTGCTTTGCGCCCGATCACTGTAATCGCGGGATAAGCACTGACCTCGGAATGGAATGCATCGGTGCCAACCATGTCGATATAGCTTATGAGATGGTAAGCTTTGCTGACGAGTTCACGAAGTTTTCTGCCGTAGCGGTTCTTCATCCATCGGTCGGCGCAAATGAAGCTCAGTTTTCCTTCTGGACCCAACAATCGCAGCGATTGCTCGATGAAGGGTACATAGATGTCTGCGCGGTCGTAGATTGTGCTGTAGCGCTGCCTGTACTCGCTCATTAACACACCAGGGATCGCCTCTTGGCGCACATATGGCGGGTTCCCGACAATATGGGTGAAATCCTGGTCGAAGTCGCAAAGCAGGAAGTCGCCTCTCCTAAACCAGATATTTAACAATGCATCAGCGTCTCGTTCTGAGACGCCCTGCACCATCATGAGGCTTCTCACGGATTGCCGGTTGCGCTCAAAGGTCTCACCATGAAGCTCTACACCTCGGATGGCCGGTGCGAGTTTCTCCACCGTCATACCGCCAAATGTGCGTTGTGCGGCAGTTAACAAACGCTCTATAGCCGGAAGTATAAAGTCGCCGTCTCCAAAAGACGGTTCAAGGAGACAATACTGGTCAAGGGGTTGATCAGTCGTGTACCCAACTAGGTCGAGGATGAAGTCCACCACTTCGCGTTTGGTATAGATCGCACCTCGCTGCTCGATCCCGCCCTCATTTGCTAGATGCTCAACAGCTTCAGAAACCGGACAGAAACCCTCGAAGGTTAGTTGAACAGATAGTGACTGCGCCATAAGGGTTTCCGTGAATCGAACATAATGGGAACATCCCATAATCTCTTAGCATAGTGTCTATTAAAAACCCCTAAATTCTTTAGTAAAACGGCATTGAAAAAAAGTACTTTTCTGGTGCATTTGCTCTGGCAAAGATTCGCAATTTATGGTCCAAAACTATCATAATTTTGCACTATTTTTACAAAATATACAAATCTTCGCCAGATTTCGATGCTGTAAACACTTAGAAAACAGTATACGAAAAACCTTTGATCCGCAACCCCTTCTGAGCACAATCCAGCAATTCCCGCTAATTTTTTTATTCAATCATTTCAATTGCTTACAAAAATCGATAGAAAAATTCTTCGGTGACTTTTGAGTTGAATATGTGAGAATGCTCGCAACAATCATAAAAAGCGAGCAGGTTCATGAAACAGTCTTTCCGAAAGCATCTATCAATGCCAGGGTTGCTCAAGAGTGTGGGCACCTCCTTTGCCGCGCTTCCCGATGAGCGTCGTACCCGGTCCATCACCTTAAAAGATGGCCTCCTATCATCGCTGGCGGTGTTTCATCAAAAGGTCCCATCACTCCTTCAGTGTGATGTCATGATGCGCAATCAGGGAGACACAACCCATGCCTCCAACCTCCGAACGCTCT
>JAPORV010000364.1 GCA_026710055.1 Aestuariivita sp. | reverse complement strand
CTCATATGTTATCACCCCATCCGTCGTCGATGTTGCGACCTCAGAAACGGCCCTGCTCAAACCAATCGGGATGGGGTATTGTTATCAACGAGACGACTCTATATCATTCACTAAAAATAAGACAACAGTTTACCAGCTTCCAACATCAATTCAATAATGTTAGTATACTAGATTGTACACATGGTCGGACTCTTGATCATCGCGGCCAACCTGGTGCGTGTGGTGTGACTCCTCCGCAATAAGGAGCGGGCCTGTCTCAAGCGACAGCATCGCCGCCGCGCCCGTCCCCCACATTCGCTATAAACCGACGAGCAGAGTCCGTCTCCTCGAGCGTTGGGACGTTCCATGACCACTCATTCTGCCAGCGAGAGCGGTTTGGTGCGGAATATTAGGATCATAGACCCTTCAATTTTTTGTTTTCTGAGAAAAAATCGAGCTCGAACTCGTGAAATTTGCAAAAAATAGGGATTTTTTTACAGATACTAGATATTTTCTTTTACGGCTTTATTGATTGCTAGCACTCCAAGGTCTTATCCCAAGGTGCAATGCGGCACGTCCAATCATATGTGCTGCGATAGGTGCCGTGAGTAATAAAAACAAAATTATCAAAATCACTTTTATGAAAATTATTACTTCACTAAATTGAATGGCAACGCCTGCCAAAATGAGCCCTGATGCTAATGTTCCTACCTTTGTGGATGCATGCATTCGAATGAAAACATCCTGCATCCGAAGAATGCCGATTCCTGCAACCAAGGAAAATAAACCACCCAAAAATATTAATAAAGCTGCTACAAAATCAATCATCCACGTTTATCCTCTTGGTTTTTTCCGCGCAGTATTTGTTTATCTGCAAAACGGGCAAGAGCCACTGTTGCGAGAAATCCTACCAACGCAAGTACAACTGCAACATCAAGAAAAGCTGAATCTCCCGATTGAACTGCGGCTAAACCACATACGGATACAATCGCAACTGTCATCATATCCAGAGCAACAACGCGATCCGGTAAACTAGGCCCAAGAATAAGACGAACAAACGCGAGCAAGACAGTAACAAAAATCAATAGTGAACTTATCATCACAGCTATTTGTAAAATCCAAGCCATAAATTACCTTTCTAATGCATCAATTACCCAGCGTTCCATACCATTCTTTAATTCGGCACATACGGCTTCTGGATTATCGGCAAACATTGCATGTATTTTTAGAGTTTTTCGATCTTCTGACACATCAAGCGATAGAGTCCCAGGCGTCAGGGTAATGAGGTTGGTGACAAGTAGAATACCTGCATCAGATTTAACAGATAAAGGCATTTCGATAATTGCAGGACGCGCACGATGTTTTGGCGTAATGACGTCAATAAAAACTGAAATCGAAGAAACTACTAACTCGTAATGAAACATTCCGATCAGTCTGATCCAATACCAAACCCGAAGGAAATAGCCTGAAGGACCGCCAGTGAGAGGATATAATAACCATAGTACTGCATAACCTAGAACGAAACCACTACTTAACGTGAGCGCATTAAATTCACCGAAAAAGAATACCCAAGAAAGAGCGAAGAGCAGATTTACGACCAAACTATTCATGAGAAATTTCCTAGAACCGCTGCAATATAAAGTGAAGGATTTAGTAATTGTTCTGCAGCGGTTTCTGCAAATAAAATAAAAGGTTGAGGGATAAAGCCAATAATGAGTGTTAAGGCGGCAAGTAAAGCTATTGGTGTAAGTAACAGAAATTGATTTTTGCAATTTATCTGACTAAGTTCCGGCGATAATCCAGAAGGATGTGGTTTCCAGAATGCCTCTGCCCAGATTTTTGTCATTGAGTAAATTGTTAGTAAGCCCACCAAAAGTGCAATCATAGCAATGAACCAGCTATTAATTTTGAGAGCGGCGGCAACGAGAATGTACTTTGCCCAAAATCCCGACAACGGTGGAAAGCCAGCCAATGAAAACGCTGGAATTAAAAAAAGTAAAGCAAGTAATGGTGCCGACTTATACAATCCACCAATTTTTTCCAAGTCGGTAAAACCGGTCAAAATGCGGGCAACACCGGCCACTAGGAAGAGGTTGGCTTTTACAATAATATGATGAACTAAATAAAAGACTGCACCGGTAATTGCTAATGGAGTCATTAACGCTAGCCCCATGATCATATAACCAATTTGGCTCACGATATGAAAGGATAGTATTTTTCGAAAATCATTTTGAGCTGCCGCACCCAAAACACCGGTAATCATTGTGAGCGCTGCTACCCAAAGCAAAATGGTGTGCGTAAACACTAAATCTCCATTGAAAATAAGAGTAAACATCCGTATTAGTGCATAGACCCCGACTTTCGTTAATAATCCTGCAAAAATAGCACTCACCGAAAAGGCTGGCGTATGATATGAGGCTGGTAACCAAAAAAATAATGGAAACAAGGCTGCCTTTACACCAAATGCAATCATGAACAAAACTGCAATGACACTAACCAAACCTTGGTTTTCCAAATTAGGAACGGTTACTGCCAAGTCGGCCAAGTTCAATGTGCCAGCTATGCCATAGAGCAAACCAATTCCAGTTAAGAAAAGAATTGTTGATATAAGGTTGAGTGTTACGTACTTTACGCCACCGTCAATTTGTTCTTTACTTCCTCCCAAAATCAGCAGCCCGAAGGAGGATATGAGCATTACTTCAAACCAAACATATAAGTTAAAGAGATCGCCTGTTAAGAATGCACCAATTACGCCGCCAATCAGTACATTAAATAGCGCGTGATAACCTAAATGTTCTTTATGGGAATCAATATCAGCGATTGCATAAATTGATACCGCCGTGGCGGTAATCGCAGTTATGAGAATCATAGCTGAGGAGAGATAATCAGCAACTATTGTGATGCCAAAAGGGGCTCCCCAGTTACCCATCTGTGTAACCAGAATGCCCTCCTTGTAAATTTGGGAAATTAAGAGTAAAGCTGTCACCAAAAGAACAACATTTCCTGCCAGGCTTATCCATCTGCCAACTTTGGAACTTCGAATCAGAAAAGTCAGTACGGCTGTAAGAAATGGAAATGCTAACGGAGCAGCTAAATACCAACTCATATGACGGTATCTTCCCGAGGTTCAGCAACTCGCATCTCATCAGAATATAAAGTGCCTAAAGTAGTGTATGTACGAAACATCAATACCAACGCAAAGGCAAACAAACCAAATCCAATCACTATTGCCGTCAATACCAGTGCCTGTGGTAGAGCATTTGCAACCGGCCCGACCGGTGCAATTTCGCCTTTCTTAATGAGTGGGGGAATGCCCGCGGTAAGTCTCCCAGCAACAAATAGTGTCAGATTAGCTGCATTAGAAATTAAAACTAGACCGAAAATAAATCTGAGAACATTTCTTGCTAACATTAAGTAAACAGATGTTGCTACCAAAACGCCAATTGCAATTGCGAGAAGAGATTCCATTGTTTTAAATCTCCTCTTCCATTGCAAAAACAAGCGTAAGAACTGATCCAAAAACGACTAAATATACACCGATGTCAAATATAAGCACAGTTGATATCGGCAACCCCTTTTCGGTTTCGGTTGATCCCAAAAAAAACCACTGGCCAGTAAAAAAGGGGTCAGCAAAAAATATTGATATCAAACCAGCTATTAGTGCTATTCCTAATCCAATCATTGCTATTGTTTGTGGCGGAACTCTTAAGGCGGTTCGGGCATCCTCTGTACCGCAAGCAATTGCAAATAGAATGAAACCGGTTGATCCAATTAATCCACCAATAAAGCCGCCGCCTGGCTCGTTGTGACCGCGCAAAAGCATGTAAAGAGAGAATATCAACAGTAGGCCTGCAAGATATCTCGTTCCAGCTGTTAATATTACTGAATTCATCTACTACTTTCTATTTTTTGCTTTGTGGGGTTGTGGTTCGAAGTAATGCGTAAGCAGATAGAGCTGCAATCACTATAACTGCTATTTCTCCAAAAGTGTCTAAAGCACGAAAATCCACCAAAATGACATTAACGATATTCCTCCCAAATGCTTCTGGCCAACTTGCCTGCTCAAAGAAGTCTGTCACGCGACGATCTAGAGGCAAAGAGAGAACAGAAAGCAAAATGAGCGTTACAATTGAACCTACACTTATTGCCAGAATGGCGTCTAATGGTCGACGCTGCCCTGCCTCTGTTTCAAGATTAGGCAAGCGTAGTAGGGCGATGGCTACCAGTACAACGATTAACGTTTCTACCAATAGCTGAGTAATTGCTACATCGGGAGCAGAAAACCCGATAAAGACTATAGCAACACCTATACCGAGCACCCCAAGCGTAGCCATTGCGGTTATCCTAGAGGCGGTAACAGTAGTAATAATTGCTGCACCAATTATCAACAAAACCAACCCGACTCCCAGCCATGTCACATTTGAAAAATCTGGTGGTTTAAAGATGGCATTTTTAAGAGCAGTTGTTGTTGCAAGACTTGCGAATACGACAAAGAAAACGACAAACATATATTGGTGCAGGTTGCCAGATTGTTGAACTCGGGTTTGCCAAGCTGCAAAATCTTTGAACTTTAATAGGAACTTATCCCACCCCTGATCAAATGTTGGTAATTTGGCGAAGATGCCATCGAGTGCAGGCCGCAATTTTTGATGTTGGAGATATAATGCTAGTCCAAGTATTACTGTGCAAATCGAGAGAATAAGTGGCAAATTAACACCTGCCCAAAGTTTCAATTCTTTACTTTGTTCAATATTTCCAAGTAGACTGGCGACTGTTGGTGCAACCAAGGTTTTTTCAATTATGTCAGGATAAATTCCAAAGAGTATCCCGAGTGAAGCGAGAATAATCGGACCAGCCAACATCGCGAATGGAGCTTCTTGGGGCTGTTTGGGATAGGTTGTCTTTGAACTGACCCAAAAAGGACGGAACGCGACAATAGCTGCAACTGCAAACATGAGCGAGTTAGCTACTAGTACAGCACCTGCAACCAAAATAGGTTCAGATGCAACGCCAAGAGCTCCCGCATATTTCAATTCTTTACCGATGAAACCTAGAAATGGTGGGAAACCTGCCATCGACATTGCGGCTAGAGCCGCCACAATCGCTGTAATTGGCATCGCTTTTGCCAAACCACCAAGGGTGTTGGCGTCACGCGTGCCGGTGGCGTTATCGACACATCCAACAACGAGAAACAATGCGGCTTTGTATAAAGAATGCACAATCAAGAAAGTCGCGAATGCAGTCATGGCATATCCTGATTCTTGACCAAGAAAAAGTGTCAAGGTGCCAAGTGCCATCAGAGTTGTATAAGCGAGTGCGAGTTTTAGGTCAGTTTGCCGAAATGCCAGTATGCTCGAAATTACCGCGGTGGTTGCCCCGAAAATTGTCAACATCCAGAGCCATAAATCGGTACCTGCAAAAGCCGGATGCAATCTTGCCATCAAATAAACCCCAGCTTTCACCATAGTTGCTGAATGCAAAAAGGATGAGACGGGGGTTGGTGCCGCCATGGCATTAGGTAACCAGAAATGAAAAGGGAATTGTGCTGATTTAGTGAAGGTACCAAATAGAATTAGCAATAATATCGGTGCATATAATTCATGCGCTCTGAGGGTATCTGCTTCAAGAATTATTTCTGATAATTCAAAGGAATTAACTGTTAATCCAATTAAAATAAATCCGGCTAACATGGCTAAAGCCCCTGCGCCAGTAATGAGCAGGGCCTGAAGAGCTGAATGTCGTCCTTTGTGAGTTTCGTGACTGAAGCCGATCAATAGATAAGAAGTAATTGTCGTCAATTCCCAGAAAACAAACAATGAGATCAAGTTGTCAGCGAGCACTACCCCTAACATAGAGAGCATAAATAAAAACAGGTACAATAAGAAGCGATGAAAATGATGATGATTTTTTATGTAAGAACTCGAATATAAGAAAACCAAGGTTCCAATTCCAGAGATTAACAATGCGAAGGTAAGTGAAAGCCCATCAATAAAGAAAGATAAAGAAATACCCAGACTTGGTATCCAATCGATTCCAAACCGTGTAGAGACTCCGTCAGCGACACTGGGGATAAAAGTCAAAAACCAAGAAAAGATTAACGCAGACAAAAATACAGGAAATAAGCCTGCAACTATATTTGTTTTCCATTCAGCGGCTTGGTTTGGTACATCCACTCTTTGGAAGCCTCTTTTGGAAATAAAAAAATGGGTAAACTTTCTACAAAAAAATCGCAGAGTTAAATGTAAATGGCACGATACCATCCATTAGAAGTTTACATCAGGGATATCGCCAAATGTTAACGGTATTGAATTTTTCAGAGAGTTGCAATGACCTGTTTAGTATTAGACAGAACAAAAAACAGGTTTTGTTATTTTTCTTTGGCGAAGATTTCCGATATTTGGTATAATTTTCGTACATAACAATGTTTGTAGCAAGTTAGTAGGCTTTAGTTGAGTCATCTAGCACAGAATATTTTTTCAAAAACGGGCCTCACCTCTTGGAATCGGGCAAAAAATGGATTTCGAAACAGACATCATTTATGAATTTGGCGCAATGAAGAAACGGTTGTGAGAAAAATAAATGTTATAAGCTATTCCGCAGTTATATTTTAGTTTAAAGTGAAGGCGTCAAAGATCAAGATCCACCCACACAGGAACATGATCAGACGGTTTTTCTCTTCCGCGTACTTCTGAATCAATTTGGCAATCAAGAAGTAAATCAGTGGCTTGCGGCGATAGCAGTATATGATCTATTCGAATGCCGTTATTATTTTGCCATGCGCCCGCCTGATAGTCCCAAAAACTGTAATGCCCATTACCGTAGTTATAAAGTCGAAATGCGTCAGAAAATCCTAAATGAAGTAAGCGGCGAAAATAAGCGCGTGCGTCAGGTTTTGTAAGGGCGTCATCAACCCAATCTTTTGGTTGTTGAGCATCTTCATCTTGAGGAATGATGTTATAATCACCTGCCAATAGTAATGGTACTTCATCTTTCAAAAGAACACGTGCATGAGTTAGCATGCGATCCATCCAAGCCAATTTATATTGGTATTTTGGCCCGGGCGCTGGATTGCCGTTGGGTAAGTATAAGCCGCAGAAGCGAAGTGGTTGTTTGCCAATTACTGTTGCCTCAATCCACCGAGCTTGATCATCATCAGGGTCACCCGGAAGTCCACATTTGACATCTTCTACTGGTAGTTTTGACAGAATTGCAACGCCATTATAGCTTTTTTGCCCATGAGTTTCAACATTATAGCCGTGATCTTCAAAAATTACTCTCGGGAAATTATCATCAAGCGATTTGATCTCTTGAAGCAATACGATATCTGGCGAAGCGTCTTTGAGCCATGAAATTAATGCTTCAGTTCGTGCTTTAATGCCGTTGATGTTGAACGTTGCCAATTTCACTTGGTACCCCTCGTTTTCTTTGATTTATCGCATTATTGGCGTTGATCTATAACTTTAGTCTATTTTGACAGCTTTAGTCAGTACTACTTGTATTTATTATCCCAATTTTGTTCATCAAGTATGTTATACTGATGGGTTACTGATATTCTTGATTGCTCTAACGCAGTGACTTGCGTTAGAGCAATGGTAGTTTTTTGTACTGAAAATTTCAATTCCAGATATCTTCAGACAAATTTTTGATTTATGACTTCCTTCAGAAAGGATTGATGACGATCTGGAATCTGGAGTCAATAAGTAATGGAAAGAATCGTGAAGTGGAAGATTTGAACTCGACTGGAATTCCGAACTTGTTTTCGCGCATTTTTTTGGGTAACGATTTTTTACGACAATCTTGCGCATCAGTCCGCCCCTTGAGCGTTCAATACCTCTCCCTTTAGGGATCCAGAGGCCTTTGTGTATGCTTGCATGAGTGGACTATCAACCGAAACTACAGAACAATCGAAATCCTTTGATAACACACCTGAACATACCGTCAAAAAGACTCTTTTACATCCACCGGAGAAACCGCGACAGCACGGCTTCAAGAAGCAGCCGTTCGTCCGGCCGTGACCTGTCGCCTTTTCCGAAATAAGCAGTTCAATCCGCTCCCAAATCTCATCCGTCAAAATAGTTAGATCAGTATTCACTATGCCGGCTCCCTTATGGCTAACGATCGCCTCTTTTGGGATGCTTCGAGAGGCTGAGCAACAGAGAACCAGACAATTTCCAAAAAGGAATGTCCACAAACTTTAATTTAGTGTCTGTTAAAAACCCCTTTTCTGACGCCCGCCCGAGATGAATATGAATTTTTTTCATCATCATATCAAACTTGTTGAGAAATTTGATCATACAACCGCTGATTGCCCAACGGCCAGTGGCCTCAACAGGCCGACATTTCTGCTAAAACAACGCAGCAGACAGACTCCGCCTGTCCGGTCTGAAGCCTGTTTTTTTGAATTGATAATTAAGCGGCGCGACGTTGCTGGCGCTTCAGACGCTCTCGCTCCTTCTCACGAATAA
>JAPORV010000261.1 GCA_026710055.1 Aestuariivita sp. | reverse complement strand
GGTGTACCTCTCTTATGTTGTAGGTTGCTCTTCAAAAAAACACCATTTTACAACATCGGGTGCACCACCTCACTAACTCGGCTCATACACCAGAAATGAGCATAACTCTTATGTTTGCTATAGTGAATACATACATAAGATTCCCTAGTGTTTCTGTTCGAGAACATCTTCACAAACTTAAAGAGCTGATGAACATGAGCGTCCATTTTGGTTATTCATTTCCTTCTATCCGAGGGGTGCAGGCTAATCGTGAATACTTCATTTCTATGTGTCCAATGCGACTATTACCGAAAATATTCCTTTTCAATGAGGAAGAATTAGCTCCAGAACTCCGAGCTCAACGCCGAATCAATCGCTCTAGAGTTCCAGAGATTGCAAATTATATCATGCGAAACCGCGAATCATATGCTTTTTCAGCGATCACCGCTTCGTTAGATAAGGAAGTTCATTTTTCACCTATTAGCGAAGATGACGATTCGAGAAATATCGGGATTCTTCATATTCCTATGGATGCCAGGTTCATCATTAATGACGGACAACACCGACGGGCCGCAATCGAAAGAGCCATGCAAGATATGCCAGAAATTGGTGATGAAAATATTGCGATAGTTTTTTTTCAAGACCCTGGATTAAAACGATGTCAACAGTTATTCGCTGATTTAAATCGCTATGCTATAAGGCCTTCAACTTCACTCAACATTCTTTATGATCATCGTGATGCAAAAGCACTGTTAGCGAAAACTTTGGTGGGAGAAAGCGGCGTCTTTCAAGGGTTGGTGGAATTAGAAAAGTCAACCTTATCTGCTCGGTCGCAACGACTATTTACACTGAGCGCAATTTATCATGCAACTAATGAGTTGCTGCAAAATATCAGCGATACGGACCCCCTGGAATTAACTAAATTAGCAGCACGATTTTGGAGTTTTGTTGCAGAACAAATTGAGGAGTGGAAGCTGGTAAGGGATGGAAAAATTACTGCTGGAGAAGTTCGTCAAGACTTTATTCACTCTCATGCCATCGGTCTACAGGCAATAGCACGAACAGGTAATGCCCTAATATTAGAGTATCCGGGGGATTGGGAAAAACGGCTAAAACAACTATCCCAAATAAACTGGCGTCGTTCAAATAAGTCACGTTGGGAAGGTAGAGCCCTTCTCGCCGGTAGGATAAGTAAAGGACAACAGAACGTTGTCCTAACTACGATATCCATCAAACAAACTTTTGGTTTGCCTTTATCGCCAGAGGAACAGCGGGTTGAAAATGCGTTTGAGGAGGAAGTGTAATGACAAATAAGCAAAAAAATATCATTCCCAGTTCTTACTTTGATGTACATGGAGGCTTTGAGAAAGGTGTCGACGCTGTCGTTGAGGAAATAGCCCAAGTTTATTTGAAAGACGATATACCATGGACAGTTGGATACAGTGGGGGCAAAGACTCTACCACAGCTCTACAATTAGTATGGCTAGCCTTACAAAAACTTGGAACGGACCAAACGCACAAGCCTGTTTATGTAATAAGTACGGATACTTTAGTGGAAAATCCTATTGTTGCAGCTTGGGTGGGTAATTCACTGAAAAAAATGCAAACTGAAGCTGAAATTCAGGGGTTGCCTATTATTTCTCATCGATTGACCCCCGAACTGCCAGATAGTTATTGGGTCAATCTCATCGGTCGCGGATATCCAGCTCCCCGTCAGAAATTTCGTTGGTGTACAGAGCGATTAAAAATTCGTCCTGCAAATCGTTTTATTTCGTCAGTTGTTGATAAGTATGGTGAGACACTACTGATTCTAGGTACGCGAAAGTCAGAAAGTACTGCGCGTGCACGCACTATGGAAAGACATGAAAAAGGACGCGTTGCCGCAAAAATTAGCCCAAATGCCAGTCTCTCCAATTCGTTCATCTATACCCCAATTGAGGACTGGGGAAACGATGATGTTTGGCTTTTTTTACTGGAAAAGCTCAATCCTTGGGGACAGGATAATATGGAACTCTTCAGCATGTACAAAGGTGCAACAGAAGGAGGCGAGTGCCCCCTAGTTGTTTCCAGTGGTACTCCGAGTTGCGGGGATAGTCGCTTTGGTTGCTGGGTTTGTACTCTGGTTGAAAAAGATAAATCGATGCAAGCAATGATTCATAACGATGAGGAAAAACAGTGGATGTCGCCACTTTTAAAAATTAGATCAGAGATTGACTTCCGCTCTATGCCCGAAGGGGCAGATCGACATCTCCGAGATTATCGACGCATGAACGGTCGAGTTCAACTTTTTCATGGACGCCCGATACCAGGACCATATAAACAAGATTTCCGAGAACATTTGTTGCATCGATTATTAGAAACGCAGGCCCTTGTACGTAAAACCGGCCCAAGTTACGTCCGCGACCTCTCGCTGATACAACTCGAAGAAATGGAAGAGATACGTCGTATATGGGTTGTCGAAAAATATGAGATGGAAGATAGTCTTCCTCGCATTTATGAAGGGGCAATGGGAGAAAAATATCCTGGACGCAGACTCAATGACGGTGCGATATTTGGTGATCAGGAAATGAAACTGTTACGCAAACTATGTGGTGAAAACAGTAATCAATATGAGATGTTACGCGAGTTGCTCTCAATCGAGAGCAGCCACAAACTAGCGATGAAACGTACGGGAATGTTTAAATCTTTACAAGGTGCAATTGAGCGTAATTTTTACACTGATGAAAGTGACGCCATCGAACGCGCCCGTGAACATCAAAAAAATCTTATCCCTCTAGTGGAATAGTCAGTGAAGCGGAGAATATACAAATGATAATAGATCGGATCATGCTGCATGATTTTGGTGTTTATGGAGGGATACAGAAAATCGATTTAACTCCTCCTTCCACTGACAAACCGATTGTGTTGTTTAGTGGACTAAATGGAGCGGGGAAAACAACTTTGATGGACGCGTTGCAGCTCTGTCTGTTAGGCTCGAATGCCAAATGTGCGGGACGTAATGGTGGCAGCTACAAGGACTTCCTTGCTCGTAGTGTTCATAAGAATTCTAAATGGGGACAGGCATCGGTGGAAGTTATATTTCGATGTGTTTCTGATGGCGTAGAAACACGTTATCGGGTTACTCGTACTTGGAAAAATGCTGGCACTAACATTAAAGAGAAATTAGAGGTAACTCGTAATAAAAGCCTAGATAAGTCGCTCACGGAAAACTGGCCTCAATACATTAATGGAATTATGCCAGCCAATATCGCACATCTATTCTTTTTTGATGGGGAGAAAATTGAGACCTACGCCTCGCCTGATGGAGCACGTGAACTTGTTTCAACCGGCATCTATAATTTATTTGGCATAGATGTAATCGAGCGACTACAAAAAGATTTGCGAATTTTAGAAAGACGTAAAATCAACACAATTATTCCAACTGTAGATAAGACAGCTATTCGTCAGAAAGAGAAGGAACTTAATGTTTGCCGTGGGAAAATTGAACAGATGGTAGAAAAAAGAGCTGTTTTACAAACACGGGAATTGGATGTGGCTAAACGTAGTCTTACTTGGGTGCTCGAGGAATACCAAGCGAGAGGAGGGGAGCTACGGGAAAGACGAGAAGAAATAGAACGTCGTATAAGTAAGGTACAAACTAGCCAGCAGGCTTGTAACGCTCGAATGATAGAGTTCGCCAGTGGTGAGTTGCCTCTTATTCTTGTGCAGGAATTATTATTAAAAGTTGCTCGTTACGCTGAGCATGAACAAGAGATCGTGAACGCTAAGGCGTTGGTTAAGTATCTACATAATCGTGACACTAAAATTATCCAGTTAATACAAAAATTATCTGAAACTACTGATGTTGCAGATGCAGTTGAAAAATTTTGCCAAGCAGATTTAGAAAAACAAAGGCAACTTGCATCCGATAATGTGCAAATTAAATTAAGTGAAGCTGATGTAGCAAGACTGAATATATTTTTGGATAGCGGCATACCAAATTTGAAAAAAAACGTTGCTTATGAATTCAAGAAACAAAAACTATTATCGGAGGAGATGGAAGCAGCGTTATTGGAACAAGCTGGCATCCCATCGGAAGACTCAATTGAGGCGATACTTAATAAGCGTCAACAGTTAAGTGCTAACATTGCACTACTTGAAAATGAGATAGCAAATATTGACAGTGAACTCGAAAAATTACGGCAAGAGAGTTCCCGTCTCGAAGCAGAAATCAATGCATTATGGGAAAAGAATGCTGAATTAGATCTATCACGCAAAGATATTATGCGCTTCACCCGCCATTCTAAAACCGCCAGAAAGATATTAGCAGAGTTCGGTTCTGAAGTTTTAAATAGTCAAATAAATCGTGTAGAACAACTTGCCTTGGATAGCTTCCAATCGTTGTTGCATAAAGATAAGCTGATTTCAGAATTAAGTATTAACCCAGAGAGCTTTAATATTGTTTTGCGGGATATGGAACAAACACCGATTCTCCCCGAGCAACTATCTGCAGGGGAGAGGCAATTACTAGCGGTCTCTCTTCTTTGGGGAATGGCAAAAGCATCGGGTAAGTTATTACCTGTTGCTATTGATACACCGATGGGCCGCCTAGACTCTAATCACAGAGTCAATCTGGTCGACCGGTACTTTCCCCATGCCAGTCATCAGTCTTTGCTCTTTACAACGGATGAGGAAATTTTTGGTGATTACCTACACAGGTTGAGTCCATGGGTCGGAAGGAGTTATCACTTAAATTATGATAATACAAAGGGATCGACCACCGTATCTGAAGGGTATTTTGACTGAATATGACTAGTTTAGAAAATATTCGGTTGTCCAATGAGACGAAAGACCGGCTATCAAATCTGAAGCGTAAAACCGGTTTGTCTCAATGGAATATCCTATGTAGATGGGCTTTTTGTCTATCCATAGCGGAAAAGAGTTTGCCCCAGCAGGTGGATATAGTTACAGACAGCAATGTGGAGATGTCTTGGAGAACCTTTGCTGGAGCTGGAAATGAAGAATTGCTGATGGCCTTGCTTAAAGTGCGTTGCCTTCAGGACGATTTGCCTATTGATGGTCAAACATTGGTGAAACAATTCAAGTTGCATCTACATCGTGGGGTAGGTTATTTGTCAACAACGGGAAAGATAAAGTCTTTGTCTGATTTATTGTCTCTTGTAGAGGCTACATGACAACTCTAGATGCTGCACATTTTTAGTAACAACCATTGCTTATAATAAACCTGTTTGGAGAGGGAGATGTCTAGAAAACATATTGACCACAGACATATTCAAGATTTTGCGGATCGCGTTGTAAATTTAAACAGAGATGACGCCAGAAAATACCGCGAGCAGGTAAATCGTTTGCGAGTTAAGGTAGAGGACTTGATAGTTGAAAGCCCGGACTTTGAACTCCGAAAGATGTTACTTTCGGGAAGCCTTGCAAAACATACAGCATTGAAAAATATCAATGATGTTGATGTTGCCGTTTATGTTACTTCTGCACCGGAGGATGTGGGAGAACTAATAAGTTGGCTAGCTGGTAAATTACATAAAGTTTTCCCGAATTTTAGTCGTGACCAAGTGGTGGTACAGAACTATTCAGTAAAAGTTGAATTCCGTGGAACTAGCTTGGATGTGGATATTGTACCGGTATATCAAAAGGGCGAAGACGATCGGGGGCAATTGGTTTCTCAGGAGGATGGGACAAGATTGCAGACTAATGTAACTCTGCACAAAGAGTTCATTACGAAACGTCGTAAAAAATACGCTACTTATACACAGGTAGTGCGCCTGCTCAAGTGGTGGGTTAAGGTACGAAAGGAACAGGGCAGTGAATTTAAGTTCAAATCATTTATGGTTGAACTCGTCCTTGCCAAGCTCTTTGATGATAATAAAATTTCTAATGTCGCCGATTACCCGGAAACGTTATTAGATTTTTTTGACTATATTGTTAGAACTAATTTTAGTGAAGAGGTTTTCTTTACTGACTATGTAGGAGGACCCACGCCCTGCAATGATCCTATCCGCGTATTTGACCCGGTTAATCCCGACAACAACCTAGGGCGGAAATACAGCGCAAGTGACAGAGATATCATTGTTAGCGAAGCAGTTGACGCAGGAGATGCAATTGAAGCAGCCCTGAAAGCACCTACCAAAGAATTGACTATGTACTATTGGAGAAAAGTATATGGTCCATCCTTTAGTATTTAAGGAGTCGCTATAGTGTCATACGGAACTTATACAACAACCGATAGTGTGACGTTCACGGTCACGCATGCCCTTCATATTGCTATCAAAATTGGGACTGATCTCAAGCGTATGCAGCGTTTCTACGGTAAGCCTGACGATAACGCGATTACAAATTATGAAAAAGAAGTCATTGCTTTATTGAAGGGGGACTATCTTGAGAGGATCGAGTATGGATTTAAAACAAGCAATGGTCGGTGGCGTATAGCACTAAAATATGAAGCAAGGCATGGAGGACTCTTAATCGCTGATGATGATCCTGGGGGAATCCGCCCCGGTATTGACAAAAGTGGTTGTCAATTCCATTCTTTTTTAGTTACAAATTATAAATGGGCAAACCTTTCCGCAGAACAGAAGGAGCGTGTTTATAAAGAGGCTGATATACGCTTCAGAAGAACGAAAGGTAATGAGCCTCATGGCAACTGGACAGTCGACAGAGCATATTCTGCGGGCGGACGGGGTGTCCAGAGATCATCTCTATATTGATGAGAGCAAAATAATATGAACAACTTTGACGATTTGTTTGAGCGTAGGCTGACTTATCCAGATACAGACGCTCGCCGCTATTTTGATGAACTGGTCGGCATAGATAATGCCAAATCTACAATGGTGAAATCCATCTGTATTTTTCTTAACCCTACAAGACTTGAAAAGTGGGCAGAAAAGTACCACTCAGGTATTTCAAATTTGTTGGACAAGATTATACGTCGACCGCCACTGATCATACTTGCTGGCGATGTAGGAACCGGCAAAACCCAACTGGCAGAAAGTGTAGGTGACCCGGTTGCTCGCAAATTAGGCATCAATATCACGTTATTGCCAGTGAGTTTGTCAGCGCGTGGTATGGGGAGGGTCGGAGAAATGACAAAGCTTATATCATCAGCTTTTGGATATACCTTGACAGAAGCAGAAAAGTTTAAAGATAGAGAAAAAAACTTATCGCGTGCAGGCATCATTCTACTTGTTGATGAAGCTGATGCTTTGGCTCAATCTCGGGAAATGACACAAATGCACCATGAAGATAAAGCTGGAGTAAACGCATTTATCAGAGGGATTGACCGAATTGCTAGTTCAAGAGTTCCAGCGATAGTAATTATGTGTACAAATCGGTTGTCTGCAATTGATCCAGCGATAAAGAGACGTGCCGCGGAGATAATTGAATTTTCACGTCCCAATAAAGAACAAACCGAAACCGTCCTAAATGTGATTTCTGAAGTTGGAGTTACCGACGCAGAAATATCAACACTTGCGGAAATTTCAGTTGACAAGGGACTTACATACTCTGACCTGACGCAGCGACTGCTCCCTGCGATAATTCTTAATGCCTATCCTGATAAGCCTATACAATTCGAAGATATTTTTAAAGTACTAGAAGCTATGTTGGCCACGCCAGCTTTCAGGGATGAAAATAATGAATACCAATAAAGGTACAACTTTAAGAGAGGCTTTTAGATATACAGAAAAATCCTTACAGATAAAGCTGGAGAGCGCGGAATTTCCTGCTCATCCAGTCGCAAAAGGTGATGTTTCAGAAGATACTTGGAGAGACCTGCTGAGGCGTTTTTTGCCTTCTCGGTATTGTGTTGAAACAGGTTTTGTAGTAGATGCAAAAAGCGCTGTTTCTAAACAGATTGACTGTATCATTTACGACAATAATTTTACGCCTACCTTTTGGGGTGAGCGAGGATATATATATGTACCAGCCGAATCAGTGCATGCAGTATTTGAGATCAAGCAAAGAATTACTAAAGAATATCTCCGGCAGGCATCCGAAAAGATTGAGAGTGTTAGAATTCTACACCGAACATCCGTTCCTTATACGGCATCAGGCAAGGAAGAAGAACCAAAACCATTATTTCATATAATCGGCGGATTGCTTGCGACCAAATCGGAATACAGAAAAGGATTGAATGAACCGAAACTTAATAAAGCAGTCCATGAAATTCAACAGCAAGATCCAAAGAACAAATGCATAGATATTATCCTGACAGGATTCGATGGCTATGCTGACTATTTTAATACGGGATTTCCTACTGATAATCCATACATAGACATAGAGGAGGGGGCAGCAACCAGAGGGCTTTTTCGCTTGGTAGAAGCATTACTCAAACAAGGAACAGTTAGTGCTATAGATCTAGACTACTATCATAAAAACGCATTTGTCAAAAAAAGACTGGATAGTGATGATTAAGCAAATATCAGTGTTACTCCAATCAAGATTCATCACCCCCCGGTAGCCCCATGGAGCGGATCAAGAACTTTTCTATTATTGCGCATATTGACCACGGTAAATCCACGTTGGCGGACCGGTTTATTC